>DAOWGY010000013.1 GCA_030641695.1 Gammaproteobacteria bacterium | reverse complement strand
GGCGCCGAGGCCCTGGCACTGGGAATCGCGGCGGCCGGCGAACTCGCCGACCGCTCCGTCTTGTTTTGCTCCTACCCGATAACACCGTCATCGCCACTCCTGCATCGACTCACGCGGTTGCAGGAACTCGGTATTGGAACGTTCCAGGCGGAAGATGAAATCGCCGCCGTGTGTGCGGCAATCGGCGCATCTTACGGCGGCATGATCGGAGTAACCTCGAGTTCGGGCCCAGGTATCGCGTTGAAGACCGAAGCCATGGGACTCGCCGTCATCGCGGAATTGCCGCTCGTCATCGTGAACTGGCAACGTGGCGGACCGTCGACGGGCCTGCCCACCAAGACCGAACAGTCCGATCTGTACCAGGCTGTCTATGGGCGTAATGCAGACACGCCTCTACCGGTATTGGCGGTCGCCTCGTCGGAAGACTGCTTCGACATGGCGATTGAAGCCGTGCGTATCGCGCTCCGTCACATGACGCCGGTGATTCTGCTCGCCGACGGTTACCTGTCGAACGCGGCTGAACCCTGGATGATCCCGGATCTCGAATCGATTCCGCGGATCGAAAGCCACGCGGTACCCGAAGTATCCGCTGATCTGACGCCACAGAGAGCCGCGTACCAGCGCGATCCGGAGAGCCTCGGTCGGCCCTGGATAACTCCTGGTATGCCTGGGCTCGTGCATCGCACCGGTGGCCTCGAGAAAGACTACGACACCGGTCATATCTCCTACGATCCCGACAACCATCAGCGCATGACTGATTTTCGCCAGGCGAAAGTCGATGCAGTTGCCGAGTTCATACCCGATCAAGCCATGGAGCATGGCGAGGATAGCGGCGACCTCGTCGTCGTCGGCTGGGGCTCGACCTATGGGCCGATCTACCAGGCGGCACGGCAGACCGACACGAGCTTTTTGCACCTGCGACACATCAATCCTCTGCCGAAAAACCTCGCGGAAATACTCAGCCGTTTCGACAGGATTCTCGTCCCTGAAATGAACAACGGCCAGCTCACGACCTTGCTGCGTGACCGGCTGGCCGTCAGCCCTGTCCCTTTCAACAAGGTCAGCGGGCAACCGTTCAAAATCGCCGAGCTCGTTGAGAGAATTCAGGCGGTGTCACAAGCGGATGCGTCATGACTGAAAAACTCACGCCCAAGGACTTCGCAACCTCACAGGACGTGCGCTGGTGCCCGGGCTGCGGTGACTACGCGATACTCAAGTCGGTGACCAAGACGCTCGCCGATGTCGGCGCACGACCCGAGTCGACCGTATTCGTGTCGGGCATCGGTTGTGCCGCACGCTTTCCTTACTACGTCGACACTTACGGCTTTCACACGATTCACGGTCGTGCGCCTGCCATCGCCACCGGTTTGAAGCTCGCAAACCCGGACCTCGATGTGTGGGTCGTTACGGGTGATGGCGACGGCTTGTCGATCGGTGGCAACCACCTGCTGCACACATTGCGTCGCAATGTCGGCCTGAAAATCCTGTTGTTCAACAACGAAATCTACGGCCTCACGAAGGGGCAGTACTCGCCGACGTCACGTGTCGGAACGACCTCGCCATCGAGTCCGGCGGGCTCCGTCGACACGCCCGTGTCACCTGGCCAGTTCGCGCTCGGCGCCGGCGCGAAATTCCTGGCGCGTGCGATCGATACCGACAAGGTCGGCCTCGGTGACGTGCTGCAACAGGCGCACGCATTCGGTGGTGCATCCTTTACCGAGATCTTCCAGAACTGCATCGTCTATAACGAAGACGTGTTCGCCTCTTTCACTGCACGCAAGAACGCCGCGCAGACCCAGCTGCACCTGAAGCACGGCGAACCAATGTTGTTCGGCGAGAAAAGCCACCAAGGAATTCGTTTTAATTCAGAGAGTTATATGCTCGAGGTCATCGACGCGACCGAGTCAGCCGACGAAGTGCTAATACATGACGAAGGCAATGTCATGCTCGCCCGCTTGCTCGTTGATTTGCACCTGCCTGTCGCGCTTGGCGTTATCTACCGGCAACCGGCACAGCGCTTCGAAGACGCCTTTTATGCGCACCATCCGTCGCGCATGCAACGCACAAAGAAAGTCGCTGACTTCATCAAGGGGCCCAGTAGCTGGACGATCGAGTAAGGCTACGTCGCGGACGGATTGCTGCGGCCCTGTATCCTCAAGCCTAGTCGGACAGAATTCTAAGACTGCTCGCAGTTTCGATGAGGCCCGAGAAAATAATCAGGTATGTGAACAGGACTGCTGCTGATTTCACGGTCGCAGCTGTCCAGCTCGTGTCGTAGACGCAGCGCACGGATATTACGAAGTAGATCAGCAAGTAAGCCAGAAGGAGCACCTGAATAACAATAGCAAGCCAGTGCCCGACGTTTTCAAGTGGCAGCATCAGCGCCAGCACGACATAGGCAAAACTGTGCAGGTGAATCGAAAAAATGATGTGATCGAAATACAATCGTCGCGGGGTAGCGATCTTGAGCAATATTGCAAAGATCGGCAAAAGTACAAACATCAGGCGTGGCAGATCATCGGACAGGAACCGCGCCTGACTCAACGCATCCGTGTCAATACTCTGCCCCGAATCCAGCAGCACACCGCGTCCTGCCAACCAGGCAGCCAGCACGAAAAACGACACGCTGATAACAAGATACAGGCGCAACGGCGACGAGTAGGCCCTTCGTCGTCCGGCGAGAAACTCAGCGGTCAACGTACCTGGCTGCAGGAACAGAGCCCGAATCGTACGAAATGAGCGGCCGTCGATTTCAAGCGTCTCTCGTAGAACTTCGCCAACGAGTTCGCTAAGCGATCGCTCGAGATCGATGTCTTTCTGGCCGCAGCTCGGACAGAAGGCGCCGTCGAATGACGTGCGGCAATTGCGGCACTGTTTCATTGCAGTCCGGCTACGTCGTCGACCAGGTCTCGTTGCCGATTTCGGCAAGACCGTCGTCCTCGAGCTTCAGGAGGTGCGCCAGCAACGATCGTTCCGCCCAGCCGTACAGGTGCTCGGGCACGTCCTGGTATACGTGTGGCACGAGATCATGTGACGACAGGTTCGGATTTGCCTGCAGTGCGGCAAGTACTTTCGCTTCACGTTCGAGGCGATGATCGACGATCCAGTCAATGATACGGACCGGGTCGTCGATGCGTTCGCCGTGACCGGGCAGTAACGCCTCAAATCTCATGACCTTCAAGCGTCGCAATGACTCGATGTAATCCTTCATATTGCCGTCGGGCGGATCGATAACGACCGTCGAGCCGTCGATGACCTGATCACCCGTCACGAGCCAGTTCGTTTCTTCGTGACGGAAACAGAGATGATTCGACGCATGACCCGGAGTGTGCACGGCCTGCAGAACGAATTCGCCTGTCGCCAGGCTGTCGCCATCGTTGAGTATGCGATCGGCTTTGAACGTCATGTCCTGATGCTCACCTTCGGCAGGCGGTCGCCCCAGTACCTCAGCACCGGTTCGGGCGGCAAGTGGCATCGCAGCGGGCGAGTGATCGGGGTGCGTGTGCGTGACAAGTACCCAGCGAATCGGAGCGCCAGCGGTTGCCACGATCTGGTCGATGTGCTCTTCGAGGTTCGGACCCGGATCGATGACCGCGATTTCCGACGAGCCGAACAGGTACGTGTTCGTCCCCGGACCCGTCATTATCGACGGATTAGGCGCCAGCAAGCGACGCACGCCCGACGCAAGCTCGCTGAAGCGGGGCATTTCCGGCCCGAACGCCGTCACTCAAGCGCCCCGCTGGTATCAGTCAACGCTCGCTCGATTGGCATCGCCTGTCTCGACGTGTGCCTTCAGCCGCGCCAGCGCCTCGCCGATGACATAGTCGACCGGTACGGCGATCGCACCCAGACCACCGGCGCGATAGCCGCCGACGGCATACGTGAACTTCACGCGCGTAGCCTCGTCTGAATCGAACATCTCCCACGTCATGTTGCCATTCACGCCCATCAGACCGAGCGGCCCGAGACCGCCGGTCAGGCGCAGTATGATGCCGGGATTGACGAACGTAACCGTCATGTGGACCACGCCACCGCCGTTTTCGAATGTCTCGCAAAAACAGCCTTGCGGTCGAGCCTCGATGCTCATGCGTCCGGCATAGCCGTCAACCGTATGATCATCGCTCCACCACTGCCCTACCTCGGCGACAGCTGCCTGCCAGACACGATTCCTCGGCGCGTCGATCGTTACCTCGTGCGCGGTCGTAAATCCAATTTCCGCAGAGTCCGTAACTTCGGCGCGTGCAGGGGCAATGAGGGCCGCTGCAAGCAGCAATACAGTGAGTGTCTGCCTCATTGGTTCTCCAGACGATTGATCGAGCTAGCTACTTTAACCAAAATGACCGCATGAATCCCGAAGCCCATGAACTCGTGCGCGTCAGCAACGCCTGTGACTGACGATCTGCGCGTTGTCTACGAGAGCCGCAACCGCGCAGCGTGCGCGGATCGTGCGCTGGTGCTCGCAGCCGCCGAAATTCCTCACCAGGTCGTCCACGACGCGGGAGGATCCGTGATCGTCGCACCGGCAGAATATTCAGCGCGCGCGATCGAGGAGATCAGCCTCTACGACGAGGCGAACCCGCCGATCGTCCCGAAGCCGCGCAAGGTCATTCGCTACCAGAAAGCGATGCCCGGCGTCGTTGCGTACATCCTGGTCATCTCCGGCGTCGCCTGGCTCGCCGGGGTATCGGCCCTCGGAGAGAACTGGTTTCAGGCCGGGCGTGTCGATGGCGTACTCGTGCGCGCCGGCGAGTGGTGGCGCACGGTGACGGCACTGACGCTGCACTCCGGCTTGCGACACATCGCGGGCAATCTCATTTTCGGCGCACTCTTCGGTCTTTTTGCCGGACGCATTCTGGGTTCGGGTGTCGCATGGTTCGCAATCATCGTCACGGGCGCCATGGGCAATCTCCTGAACACGCTGTTGCTGGAATCCGCACACCGTTCCCTCGGCGCATCGACGGCCGTGTTCGCCGCCCTTGGCATCGTCGCTGGTTACGTCTGGCGTGCCAAGCTGATGTCGCAGGAACGCTGGGTGTATCGCAATGGCCCGATCGTCGGCGGCCTGGCGTTGCTCATGTACACCGGAACCGGTGACGAAAACACCGACATCGGCGCGCATCTCTTCGGTTTCGTGTGTGGCTTCGGCGGTGGCATGCTCTTGACGTTGGCGAAAGACCGGATTCTCGAAACGCGTTGGCAGATGCTGGGCGGCATTGGAGCTGCGCTGTTGATCGTCGCCGCCTGGAGTATCGCCCTGCTTGTTTGACCCGGCCCTTAATCATGTAGAATCCCGGCCGGGGATATAGGCACAAAGGAGCACAGGCAACAAGCCCCAGCAGACACCGATGAACAACATAATGCTGTTCTTACTGATACTGACAGTCATTCTGGCGGCCATCGCACGTATTCGCTATGGCGGCGGCAAGCCGTATGCGAATCTGACCGCGGCGGCCTTGTTGAGTAGCGATATGCTCGAGGTGGTTCTCGACTATCCGGAGCCAATCGGTAACGTCGCTGTCAGTGACGCCGGACGGCTGTTCTTCACCGTGCACCCGGAATCCCGCCCGAAGGGCAACAAGCTGCTCGAATACGTTAACGGCGCTGCCGTGCCCTACCCGACCATTCAACAGCAAATCGAACTGTTCGATACGGTGCTGGGCGTCGCTATCGATCAACACGACCGTCTGTGGACCATCGATCACGGCAATCACGGCATGCGCAGGGCGCGCTTGCTGGCATTCGACCTGAACACCGGCGAGGTAATTCACGATCACCGGCTGCCACCCGATATCGCTCCCATCGGCTCGTTTCTGCAGGACCTTCAGGTCAGCGCCGATGGTCGCACGCTCGTCATTGCCGACGCGAGCTTCTGGCGCAAGAGCCCGGCGATAATCGTTTACGATATCGAGTCCGCCACAGCGAGACGTGTGCTCGAATCGCATCCGACGGTGTCCGCTGAGGACTATGTAATCAGCAGCGGGGATCGCGAGATGAGTTTCTTCGGTGGCCTCGTCTCACTGCGTGGCGGTATCGACGGCATCGCACTTGGCCCCGAATGGTTGTACTTCGCGGCATTGAGCGGCTCGGAATTGTATCGCGTCCGGCTGCGCGATCTGCGCGACGAGAATCTACCCGAATCGCAACTCGCCAAACGTGTCGAGAGTTACAGTGTCAAACCACTGTCGGACGGACTTAGCATCGACATCGAAGGCAACGTGTATGTTACTGACGTCGAACATCGTGCGATCTTTATCGTCGGCGCAGACCGCGATCCGCAAACGCTGTTGCAGTCCAGCGATATCCGCTGGCCTGATGCATTGTCCTTCGGTCCCGGCGGCTGGTTGTACGTCGCGGACAGTGCGTTGAGCGATGTGGTGTTACAGCCGCAGGATCACATAAGGTCGCAAAGCCCCTACAAGATATTCCGTTTCCAGCCCGGAACCGAAGGCATACCCGGCCAGTAGCATGCAGAATATTCTGCTGTATGCGGCCGTTGTGCTTATCTGGGGCTCCACCTGGGCTGCAATTCCGTATCAACTCGGCGTCGTTGCCGAGGAAGTCTCGGTCGCTTATCGCTTTGGCCTGGCCGCAATCGTCTTATACCTGTTTGCGCTCGCCAGCCGGCGGCGCTTACACTTGCCCGCCAGCGTGTATCCGTTCGTGTTCCTGCAGGGCACGTTGCTGTTTTGCATCAATTACTTTTTTGTCTACTATGGCACCGCTTACCTGACCTCAGGCATCGTCGCGGTGTTGTTCAGCAGCATTCTCGTCATGAACGCGATATTCGAACGGCTGTTTTTCGGACGACGAATCGATATGCGATTCTGGCTGGCGGCAGTGATCGGCATCACCGGTATTGCAATGATCTTCTGGCCCGAGATCGCCGACGTGAGCCTGACCGATAAATCGGTGTACGGCGGCATGCTGGTCTTATTCGGTACCTTGATCGCGTCACTTGGCAACATGACTGCCGTCGTCAACACGAATCGCGGGTTGCCCGTCGTTGCGGTAAATGCGCATGCGATGGCGTTCGCCGCAATGCTGGCATTTCTGATCGCCGCCGCCCTGGGGCGTGAATTCAACTTCTCGACGCGGGCGGACTACATCGTCTCACTCGCGTACCTCACCATCTTCGGCTCGGCGGTAGCGTTCGGCTGCTACCTTGCTTTGTTACGCCGTATTGGCGCCTCGCGGGCATCGTACAGCACGGTGCTATATCCGATCGTTGCGTTGTTGATATCGACGTATCTCGAGGGATACCGCTGGACGACGCTGGCTATAATCGGCATGTCGCTGACGCTGATCGGCAACTGGTTGATATTGAGTCAGCGAAAAAAAGAAATAACAACATAAGGAGCACGACTAATGACTACCGAGAACTGGCCAAACCTCGGCTTCGACTGGGCCGAAATCTTGCTCATGATGAAAACGACGGGCGTCGACTTCGCTGTCAACGTCTTGATCGCGATCGTCATTTTCTATGTCGGCAAATGGGTCGTTAACCTGATCGTGCGCGGCCTGCTCAAAGCCATGCAGAAGGGCGACATGGACCAGACGCTGCGGCGATTCGTTGCCAATCTCGCACGCATGCTGCTGATGCTGTTCGTCATCATCGCGGCCATCAACCAGCTCGGCGTACAGACGGCATCACTCATCGCCCTGGTCGGCGCTGCGGGCCTCGCCGTCGGTCTGGCACTCCAGGGCTCGCTCGCTAATTTTGCCTCCGGTGTCCTGATCGTATTGTTTCGCCCCTACAAGGTCGGTGACTGGATCGAAGGCGCGGGAATCTCGGGCGCAGTCGAGGAGGTGCAGATTCTGACGACAGTCCTGAAGACCGGCGACAACAAGCAGGTTATCGTACCGAACAGCCAGATCATGGGCGCGACTATCACCAACTATTCCGCGAACGACACGCGGCGCATCGACCTCGTCGTCGGGGTTAGCTATGAAGACGATATCGACCAGGTTCGAAAGGAACTCGAAGCGCTGGTCGCGGTGGAGGACCGCATTCTCGACGACCCGGCCGTCACGATAGCGGTGTCCGAACTCGCGGACAGCAGTGTCAACTTCGTGCTGCGGCCGTGGGTCAGTACGGCAGATTATTGGGGCGTTCGCTTCGCTTTAACCGAAGCCATCAAAAAGCGCTTCGACGAGGTCGGAATCTCATTCCCGTACCCGCAACAGGATGTGCACATCCATAACATGCCGGCGAGCTGAACGTCAGTCCGTGACGTCGGGCTCGATGAAGCACCATTTGAGATTCGGTATGCGCGCCTTCAACTCGCGTTCCATCGCATTGATGGCGCGCACGGCTGATTCGATGTTCAGGTTGGGCTGCACTTTAACCTTGGCAGCAAGCATCGTGTCAGGGCCGAACTGAATCGTAATCGTGTTGAGCGCGCACTCGATGTGCTCGGCTTCGCAAATGATCTCGTCGATCGCAGCCTGAATTTCCGGGTCAGCCGAGCGACCCAGCAGCAGTGAACGCACGCGCCAGCCGACAAAGGCCGATATCACGATCAACACGACGCCGATACAGATCGAACCCATCGCATCGAAAACCGGATCGCCGGTAATCCAGGCCATCACCAGGAACACGAGGGCGAGCATCAATCCCACCTGCGCGCCGATGTCCTCGCCGAGCACGACCACGAGTTCCGAGTTGCGCGTGTGCTTGAGCCACTCGCCGAACGGCCGCGTGCCACGAATCAGCTTGATCTCCCGTAGCGCGCCAAAAAGCGACCCGGCCTCAAGCAGTATCGCCAGCGCCAGGACAATAATCGCTACCCAGATCATCGACAGCGGTTCCGGATGTTGCAGCTTGTGGACACCCTCGTAAATCGAGAACAGGCCGCCCAGGCTGAACAGCAGGATGGCGACGACGAAGCTCCAGAAATAACTGAGCTTGCCGTAGCCTAGCGGATGCTCTTCGTCGGGCGGTCGTTGCGACTGCGTCAGGCCGAGGTACAACAGCACCTGGTTGCCCGTGTCCGCGTAGGAGTGGATCGCCTCGGCCATCATGCTGCCGGAGCCCGTCAACCAGGCGGCCCAGGTTTTCGCAATTGCGATGCCGAAGTTGGCGAGGAACGCGTACAGGATCGCTCTTGCCGTGGACGAATGTGAAGCAGAAGCCATGGATCGCCTTCAGTCTGTCAACGTATTCGGAGGCCGTGCGTTACTTATTGAGAGGCCGTGCGCAGCTTAACGTCGCGCGTCGCTCAAACCAAGAGACAGGGCGTGCTTGATTAAGGCCGCGTTCAGTCGGGTGGTGCATAATATGGCGAAGCCCGAGAGGAATATCGAGACCTGATGCGCAAATCTTTCCCGACAATCGCCGCGACACTGGCAGTGGCACTCACAGTAGCAATGGTCGCGGGCTGCGCAGCGCACCCTGACCCGATCATCGACACCAAGGGTGTCGATCCCGACCGGCTCGCGCAAGACTGGGACGAGTGTGAGGTCTACACGGAAGAAATCATCATTGCCCAGGGCGTGGGCAAGGGTGCCGCCGTTGGCGCCGCTGTGGGTGCCGCAACAGGCGCCGTCAGTAATCGACGCGAAGTCGACGAGGCCGCCGGTCTCGGCGCTATCTATGGCGGCACACGCTCCGGCCTCGACGCCGATCGGCAAAAGCAGCAGGTCTTTAAGAACTGCATGAGAGGCCGCGGCTATAGAGTCCTGAACTAGCGGAGTCATTGACCCAGGGCCGCTGCCGCAGTACTGTGTTTTTATACAGTACTGGAGCGCGGCATGTTCGTTCGTCATCACAAGGGTCGCGGCGCCGTGTCGGACCACGAGGGCCGTTTCACGACACGGCCTGTCGAGTTCGACCCCGAAGAGAACGTTGCGCGGTCGCAATCCGCGCCCCGGACCGAACTGCGCGCGATGCGCGCAGGCCGAATCATCGCGAGCAATACATCGCCCGACGTACCCTTCGACCGTTCCATCAACCCCTACCAGGGATGCGAGCACGGTTGCATCTACTGCTACGCGCGGCCAAGTCACAGCTATCTCGACCTGTCACCCGGACTCGACTTCGAGACGCAAATTTTTTACAAGCCGAACGCAGCGGCGCGGCTTGCCGACGAATGGGAAAAACCGGGCTACGTCTGTGAACCGATAACCATTGGCGCCAACACCGATCCGTATCAGCCGGCGGAACGGTCGACGCGAGTCACTCGCGAATTGCTTGAGCTGTTTCTCCGCCACTCGCATCCCGTCAACATCATTACCAAGAGCAATCTGATTACACGAGACCTTGATCTCTTCGAGCCGCTTGCGCAGCGCAAGCTGTGTTCCGTTGCGATCAGCCTTCCGACAATGAATAGCTCATTGAAACGCATCATGGAACCACGGGTGCCGTCTGCCGCGGTACGCCTGCGTGCGATAGAGCAGCTGGCCGCTGCCGGGGTTCCCGTCAGCGTCCTGTACGCACCGGTCATACCGGCGATTAACGACGATGAGATCGAGCGAGTGCTTGAATCCGCATCGAATGCCGGTGCCTCGCAGGCGGCATATATCTTTCTGCGGCTACCGTACGAGGTAAAAGAGCTTTTCGTCGAGTGGCTGGAAGCGCATTTTCCGGAGCGTGCGCAGCGAGTGATGAATCTGGTGCGCCAGGCAAGCGGCGGACGGGATTATGACAACCGCTTCGGCATTCGCCAGACCGGTCGCGGCCCCTACGCTGACATGCTCGGCAACCGTTTTCGCGCAGCGTGTACACGTTACGGTCTAGACCGCGATCGCTACCAGCAGACGCTGGACTGCAGCCGCTTCGAGCGACCGGGTCAACAACAGCTGGGATTGAATTTCAGCGAATAAAACGGAGCCGGGCCCGTTTCCCTGGCCCACTCTTACGATGAGCGAGGTATAGTCGAGACACGAACTAAATCGCCCCGAGAGAGTCATAATTGAAACGCCTGCAGCCGCAGGCCTAACCATCAACTCCGTTGTGACAGCACGAAATATGAGCATGATTTTCAACAGGATTCTGCAATCTTCCGCCATCGTCGCTGTCGTTTTCAGCGGCACGGTACTGGCACAGGATGACGCTCCGGATACTGTCGTCGTCATCGACGATGGTCTCATGGACCAGGAGGTGCCGGTCATCGACGGTGGTCTCATGGACCAGGAGGTGCCGGTCATCGACGGTGGTCTCATGGACCAGGAGGTGCCGGTCGATGACGGTGGTCTCATGGACCAGGAGGTGCCGGTCGACGACGGTGGTCTCATGGACCAGGTGGTGCCGGTCGCCGAGGAGGACGCCGCCAGCGACGAGGCCGAAGTTGCGGGACCGCCTCCGCAAACCGACATCGACCCAAAGACCGAACTGCTGCAGCAATTCGAGAGCTACAAGCGGCTCATGCAGGAGGGCATCTACGACGAAGCCGACAGTGTAGCGAAGAGAATCGTAACGCTCGCCATCGAAATTACCGGCCCGCGATCGTCCGAAACGGCGAAGGCATTAACCAACCTCGGCATCGTGCAGCATCGCAACCAGCAATTCGACGCCGCACAACAGAATTTTGAAACGGCGATCGACATCATCGAAGACATCGAGGACCGCCTCAACGATCGTCTGATCAATCCACTGAAAGGCCTGGGTGCCGCACAACTGGAGGCCGGCAGGCCAGATCTTGCTGCAAACACGTTCAGTCGCGCGGTTCATATCACGCACGTGAATGACGGCCCGCACAATATGGGGCAGATCGAAATTCTCGAGTCGCTGGCCGAAACCAGCCTGCGCCTCGGCTCCGTCGAAGAGGCCCGGGCGATGCACGACAAGATCTACATGTTGCACCAGCGCCGCTACGAGGATGACCAGCTTGCGCTGATCCCGTCGCTGATGCGGCGCGCCGAGTGGCAACACGGTGCCGGCTACATCACTGATGAACAGGCAACCTATCGCCGCACGATTCGAATTATCGAATCAAACGCCGACAAGACGGACATACGTCTTATCGATCCACTGACAAAGCTCGGCCAATCATACTTTTTCACCGATATGCACGAGGATCAGGGACTGCATCACAATCCCGTAACGGGCGAGATCTATTTCAAGCGCGCACTCAGAATCGCCGAAGCGCACCCCGAATCGAATTGGTTCGTTGCGGCCAACTCCAAGCTCGCACTCGGCGACTACTACTTGATGCAAGGCACGCACACGCGCGCGCGGAAGTTGTATGGCCAACTCTGGGAGGCGCTGTCCGACAGCGAGGACAAACTGATGCTTCGTGATGAAGCGCTCGGCCATATCGCCCCGCTTAACGAAAGGCCGATCCCCGAATTCGCCGGTGGGGCCAAAGCGCAGGCCATGAGCGTTGTAGATGGCGATTTCGGGCAGGGCTCCGTAACGATCAGCTTCTCGGTTACCGAGAGGGGGCGTGTCATCGAACTTCAGCTCATCGAGGTTCAGCCCGCCGAATTCACCGACATGCAGCGGCTTGTGCACCGTGAGCTGCGTTCGCGAATCTACCGGCCGATGCACGAAGACTCCGACGCCGTGAAATCCACAGATCATGTGTTCACGCACTTGTTCTACTACACGCAATCGGACCTCGATGAACGCCGCAAGGATGTAGACGGCGACCAAGACGCCGAATCGTCCTGAGCACCGGCTTCCACCAGGAACGCATTATGAGTGCACGGCCATTCTCCGGATTACTGATCGCAATCGCCGCGCTGTTCGCCAGCTCGCCGCTGTTCGCTGACTGCCGTGACGAGTGGATATGTGTCGACGCCGTTGACCAGGGCGGCAACGTTGAATTGCGCGCCAAGAATCTACGCGACTTCCCCGTAACCTATACGCTCAAGGTACGCACGCGTTATTTCGACGTCGCCGGTCCAAAGACCGTGACACGCACGCTCGCACCACAGGAATCGGCGCGCATCATGATGCTCAACCAGAGCGACGAACGACGTGAAGGGCGTTACCGGTACTTTCTCGAGTGGACGGTCGGAGATAAGGATGCGGTGCATGATGACGATCATCTTTATGCCCTTCCCTACGCGAGCGGCCGCTCCTACCGGGTGCTGCAGGGGTATGGCTCGCGATTCAGCCATACGGGGCTTGAAGCCTATGCCATCGATTTCGACATGCGCGAGGGAACGCCCGTACATGCAGCACGCGCAGGCGTCGTAGCGCGGGTCGAGGAGTCGCATTCGATAGGCTGCTGGCGCGACGGTTGTGGCCGCTACGCAAACTACATCGTCATTCTTCACAACGACGGTACGACCGGCGAGTACTACCACTTGCGACACGAAGGTGCGCTCGTCAACGTGGGTGACAGCGTCGCCCGCGGACAAAAAATCGGCCTGTCGGGCAACACGGGACACACCACGATGCCGCACCTGCATTTCGCCGTGTACCGTGCCACGGAATGGGGTAACACACAGTCGATTCCCGTGCGCTTTCAGAGCGCGGACGGTACGGTCAGGCGGGCACGGGCCGGCGCACGCTACCAGGCGACCTGAGATGTTCGACGAAGACAAGAAACTCGTCCTCCCTGCCCGTGACGCGGCACTGCCCGGTCGCGACGATCCCATGCCGACGGCTAACTCGCATTTCGTCAACGGCAATCCGCTCAAAGAGCCGTTCCCTGAACACTTGCGCATTGCCGTGTTCGGGCTCGGCTGTTTCTGGGGCGCTGAGCGGCGATTTTGGGAGACCGACGGGGTCTTCAGCACGGCAGCCGGGTACGCGGGAGGCATCACACCGCACCCGACTTACGAGGAAGTCTGCAGCGGTCTCACCGGGCACACGGAGGTCGTACTGGTCGTCTTCGATCCGGCGGTCGTCAGTTACGAGCAATTGCTGGAGGTTTTCTGGGAAGCGCACGACCCGACACAGGGAATGCGACAGGGTAATGACACAGGCACGCAGTACCGGTCTGCCATTTACAGCGGCAACGACGCACAACAGAGCGAGGCGCAGCAATCACTGGCTGCTTACCAGGCCGAATTGACCAAGTCTGGTTACGGCAAAGTTACTACCGAGATTCTGCCGCTCGACAGGTTCTACTACGCTGAGGACTATCACCAGCAATACCTGGCAAAGAACCCGGCCGGCTACTGCGGTATCGGCGGCACGGGCGTGAGCTGCCCCGTGGGGCTCGAACTCGACCGACAATCGGCGTAAGCGCCAGGCGTTGTAACGATATCGTTAATCCCGGTAGTATCGGCAACTCACACCGCAGGACCCCATCGTGGCCGGCAAATCAAAAAAAACTGGCAAGCCCCGCAAACCGGGCCGCAGGCAGGCTGAGGAAGCCGTTCGAACGCTGTTGTTGTGGGCCGGCGAAAATCCGGATCGTGAAGGCCTGATCGACACGCCACGACGCGTGGTCGGCGCCTACGAGGACTGGTTCGGCGGCTACAAGGAGGACCCGGTACGCTTTCTGAAGCGCACATTCGAGGAAGTCGACGGCTACGACGAAATGATCGTGCTGCGTGACATCGGCTTCGAATCTCATTGCGAACATCATATGGCGCCGATTATCGGCTGCGCGCACGTCGGCTATTTGCCGAACAACAAGGTGGTCGGAATCAGCAAGCTCGCGCGCGTCGTCGAGGCATTTGCCAGGCGCTTCCAGGTGCAGGAGAAAATGACAGCGCAGATCGCAAACTGCATCCTGGACGTACTCAACCCGAAGGGCGTCGGCGTGGTCATCGAGGCCACCCACCAGTGCATGACCACTCGTGGAATCCACAAGTCCGACGTATCGATGGTAACGAGCCAGATGCTCGGACTGTTTCGCAAGGATGCACGCACGCGCTCCGAGTTCCTGCGCATGATCGACGCGAAACGATAGGCCGGCGATGAAACGACCGCTCATCGTACTGGCGATTGCTGTCGGGCTGTTGTTGTCGTACCTGCTCGCCTGGCCGGTACCGATCGAGCCCGAGGCCTGGCAGGCACCCGAAAACCGTGGCCTGACCGGACTTTTTGTCCAAAACGACGCGCTGTCGAACGCGAAAGCGTTCGGTCTCGGCGTTTTCGAGGGACCTGAAGACGTGGCTCTCGGCGGCGACGGTGCGCTATATGCGACGACCTCGGATGGCTCGGTTATCCGTATCGGACCCGCCAGCGACACGATTACGAAATTCGCCAGCGTGGACGGCAGGCCATTGGGTATCGAGGCGAACAGCGACGGCGAATTGTTCATCGCCAATGCCTACGTCGGTATCCAGAAGATCTCCCGGGACGGCAGCGTCAGTAACCTGCTGACATCAATCGACGGTGTACCGCTCGTTTATGCCGACGACCTGGCCGTCGGCGCCGATGGCACCATCTATTTTTCCGAAGCGTCGACGAAATTCGGCGCAGAAGCCTGGGGCGGCAGTTATACCGCAAGCCTGCTCGATATCATGGAACATGGCGGGCACGGCCGCATAATTGCATTCGACCCCGGCAGCGGTGATGTACGCGTCATTATCGACGGGCTCAACTTCGCAAACGGTGTTGCACTGAGCGAAGACCAACGGTTCCTGCTGGTGGCAGAAACGGGAAGCTACCGGATACTGAAACACTGGCTGCAAGGACCTGATGCCGGAACGACGGAAGTCCTCATCGACAATCTTCCCGGCTTTCCCGACAATATCAACTCGGGCTCGGATGGCCGATTCTGGGTGGGCTTCGTTGCGCCGCGCAACGCAATGCTCGACGGGCTTTCGGACAAGCCTTTTCTGCGCAAACTCGTGCAACGGCTACCGGCCTGGGCCAGGCCGAGAGCCCGGCCATCGTCTCACGTCATCGCGATCAGCGGCGACGGCGAAGTACTCGCTAACTTGCAGGACCCGGACGCCACCTACCCATTGATGACGGGCGTGTGTGAGACAAGCGAACGATTGTACCTGACCCGCCTGTTCGGGCAGCAGTTGCCTTACGTCGAAAAGAACGTGCTAATTCGGCAATAAGGCCGTATCACCCTCGTAGTCCTCGCCCAGCATTTCCTTGCGGATCAGCGGGACCGGCGGTGAGCCGTAGCTCAGAAACTGGTCGTGGAAGCGTCCCCAGGCCTCGCGGCCACCACGGCCCGTCGTCCAGTCCTCACGCAGCTTGGTGATCATGAGTTTGCCGAGCGTGTAGTTGAGATATCCCGGATCGTAAGTTCCCCGGTAGGCCTGTTGCGATGCGTTACCGAAATCCTGGAACGCCTGATTCTCGAACATCGCCCGGCTCTCTTCGACCGTCATGCCCTCGGCGTGCAGGCCGATCGCCGACATGTAGCGCACGTTTCTCAACAGCGCTTTCAGCAACTGACCGATACGAAACTCGGGGTCGCCGTCGCCGAAGCCGGCGTCAAGCATCATCTGCTCGGTGTAATGCGCCCAGCCCTCGGTATACGAATACGTGCTGAAGTGCCGGCCGACATTATTCTCGGTGCGATTCGCGTGCAGGAACTGCAGGAAATGGCCCGGCCACACCTCGTGTATCGACGTTGCCAGCAAATCGGTCTCGCCCGCGATGTAGGCCAGCTGGTCTTCCTCGCTCCAGGAAGGATCCGGTGGCGCGATGTAATACACCGATGGCAAGCCTTGCTCGAACGGCCCCGGAATCTCGATGTAGGCGAAGTTGAAGCGGCGATGCGGTGGCGCCTCAGCAACCAGTGCCTCTTCGGTTCCGGGGATCGACACGATGTCGTTATCCACGATGAACTGTTTGATGCCGGGAAGCTGACGCGTTGCGCCGCCGACCGCACCCTCAGGCGGCTTGCGGTTCTGCACCTTGAGCACGCAGTCCTCGGTGCTCTCGCCCGGCGCGAATTCCGCGCAGGCCTCGAACAGTGAGGCCAGGTTGCTGTCCAGGTTCGCCTGCCCCGCAGCTTTGAGGTCCGCCAGCGAAATATCGAGACCCTGCGTCTCCCGGATCATGCGCAAGAAAAGCGCCTCGCCGAACGCATAGTCCTGCGTTGCCGTCGCCTTGAGTCCCTCGAGCCAGTCTGCGGTTTCTCGCACCGACGTCACGGCGGCTTCGTTGACGAACGCGAACTGACGTTGCAGGTCTTCGTCGTCCACCGTCGCGAACATGCCCGGCACCGTGCCTTCAAGATAATCCGCGAGCCCCGCGAGAATTCTGTGGCCCATTTCGACGTACGGTTTGGGCAACGGCGGCTCGAGGTTGTCACGCATCTGCTGCAACATTCGCGGCAAGTTGGACACATACTCGGTGTATGCCCTCAGGCGCGCGTCAGGCGGTGCGTATTCGCGATCGATATACACGCCAACGCCGATGCGTCCCGTGTAGGCGACGGGATTATTCGTTGCAAACCCGGAACGGTTTATCCAGAACAGCCGGCTGCCGAGCGCCTGTACCAGGTAGTCCCTTTCGAAAGCCTCGAGGCCCACGAGGTCCGTGTATGACTGTGCATCGTCGACGGTCGTCTGCAGCCAGGTAGCGTACTCCTGCATGGCGGCAATGCTCCAGTCGCTCGCCCGACCATCGTATTCGTGAAGGCCAGCATCGACGGCTTGCTCGGGATTTTGCCGGTAGTACTCGTCAATTGTCGATGCGGCAAATTCCGTCCACGGTGGCTGTTGCTCTGTAACGGCCTCGGCTTGCGATTCGCTACGATCGTCACTGCCGCCACATGCCGCAAGCGTCAAAAAGGCTACGCACAGGAATACTTTTTTCATTGAGTTTTTCCTCCCAGGGTTCTCATTCGAGCCCGAGCTCGGCGACGCCCTGTTTGAAGGTGATATCCACAGGGATACCGGCGCTGGTCAGGCGATCAAGGTCCGCCTGCAATTGCGTCCCGATGACGCCTCTGGTTTCGGTCAGCCTGGTCGCCCCCGCGTAGTCGCCGTCGCCTTGCAGCGTCAGCAACAGCCGCGACAGCTCGGTCATCGCTAGCGTCATGCGCTCGGCATCGACGCGATAAGTCCCTTTTTCGGGATCTCGCACGAACGCGCCGTGCTCCTTGAAGAAGTTAAAACGCACCATGTTGGCTTTGCCGTGCGCGCTGCTCGCGCCGAAGCGGATCGAGCGGAAAATGCTCGCCATGAAAGTGACGTAGTGGTCCATGATGTCGACGTCACCGAGTTCGCCTGCCTTGTGCAGTTCCGTGACCATGTACAGGCCGAGTACGTCGGCTTTGCCTTCTTCCATGCTCGAGGAGACGTCGAGCAAAGCTTCACGCACGGTGCCCCTGCCATCGATCGTGTTCTTGATGCCAAGACCATGAGCCACTTCGTGAAACATCGTGTTGCCGAAGAATGCGTTGAAAGTCACATGCCGTCGCTGTGACTCATCGATGAGTTCGCCGGCGATCGGCTCGAGTATCTTCTCGAATTTTGCCTGCATTGCGTTCTTCAACTGCAGCCGCCGCGTGCCTTTCTCGAGTTGCACCTGCTCATCATTTGGCAGATTGATTGCGATGGTCTTGGAACCGGCATTGCTGTGCCCGGCGTAGTAGACGACGTCGTAGGCGTTCAGATCGGAGTCCGTGCCCGGCGTCTCCCACTTGTACTCGTCCGGCACCGGCAGGCCCTCCTGCAGCTCCGGAAGAAACATCGCGAATCGACTCAGCCGGTCACTCCACTCCGTGTCCTTGATCAGAACGTAGGACTCGTAGGCAGCGCGGTAACCGAACAGGCGATCCTCGTAGGTCTCGATGGGTCCGATGACGACGTCGATTTCGTTATTTTTGACGTCCATCCAGAACAGGTCGCTGGTCTGGAAATCGTCGCTGATGAGTGCGGCGGCACGCAACTTCAGGTAGGTCGCGAAACTCTGGTCTTCGGCGAGACCCGCGGCCTTACGCAGCAACCCGGCTGCCTGCTTCAATTCTGCGGCGTAGGCAACGTGGTATGGCACCAGCACGAGTTCACCGGCGTCATCACGGCGAATCAGCGAGTAAAGGCCGTTCTTACCGGGCAGATAGACCTCATCGAATTCCTCCTTGCTCATGTCCGGCGGATAGAAATTCGCGCCTAGCGGTTTTGCGGCCACGCCCTCAATAAACGGCGCCTCGTCGGCGAGTCTGTCCCAGGGACCGTAATTCAGTTCGGCGAAGCGCCGCGCCTCGTCGATGCCGACCGTAGCGAGCCACTGTTCATAGTCGTCGCCGTAGGCCTGGCGCCAGTACAGAATGTCCATGATCTCGGAGGCCTCGATCAGCACTTTGATCATGTCGCGCTGATTGTCGCTGAGGTGGCTCAGGTCCGCCGTCAGCACGAAGTCGGCATAGATTTCGGGGCGCGGGTCGGCCATCGTCACGGCCGCTGCCGTCGAATCGGGAGGCGGCTCGGCGCCGCAAGAAGCCGCCAGCATGGCCACAGCAAGGAGGCGCGCCGTGCGCGCGAAATTCGATACGGTCACGTTTTTTCCTCTCAAAAAACGAATCAGTAATTATTGCACGAACGAAAAAGGGGTCAGAGCCCTTTTTCATGATGAGCGGAATGCGAAAGCACCGAATTACAGGAAAAAGGGCTCTGACCCCTTTTTCGCGAGAAGCGCTCCAACGGCTATAAGTCCACCAGTTCAATGTCTGCCGCGACGAGATTCTCGTCGAGAAAACGTCCGCCGACACGAGCGAATCGTGTCGCGCCGTCGGTGGCCAGAAGCCGCAGCCTCCCGGCGGCAGACTGGTCATTGAGCAAGTCATCGTCGTCCAGCATGTGACGGGCGAACGCCGCCGTCGTGCTGGCGGAATCGACGATTGTAGTTCCTGCATCGACGGTCGCTTCGATCGCGGACCTCAGCAACGGAAAATGCGTACAGCCGAGAATAATGCTGTCGGCAACGTAGGACGCCTCAGTGAGCGGTTCGAGATAGCGACGCACGATGGCTTCGGCAATGGCGCCGTCGGTCCAGCCCTCCTCCGCCAGGGAAACCAGTAGTTCACAAGCGAGTTCGCGGACTTCGGCCGCGGCATCGCGCTCACGAATCGCGTTCCGGTACGCACCGAGCTGCACTGTCGCTTCTGTTGCCAGAACCAGGTGAGCGCCGCCCGGACAGGATTCGACCGCCGCCATCGCACCCGGCTCGACGACTCCGATGACCGGCAATGGATGCATTTGCTTGCGTAATGCGTCAATCGCAACGGCCGACGCCGTATTACAGGCGACGACAAGCAATTTGATGCCCTGCTGTTGCAGCTGCAGTGTGGCTTGGCTCGCATAGCGGTTGATCGACGCCGGGCTTTTGGTGCCGTAGGGGAGCCGCGCGGTGTCACCGAGGTACACGAGGTCCTCGTTCGGCAACAAATCTCGCATCGCCTTGAGCACGGTCAACCCGCCAACACCGGAGTCGAAGACTCCGATCGGCAAGCGTCTGGTCTCTGGTGCATTCATACGCGCATTGTGCCAGAGTACGGCGTGCAAAAATTTCTGTATGGCGTCGGCGCTTTCATTGCGCTGCTTATCATTGTCGGTCTTGCATTACCCAGTGCCAGTCGTGTCGAAGTCAGTACTGTAATCGATGCGCAGCCGGCAACCGTGTTCGCCCTGGTCAATGACTTTCGGCGAGTGAATCTCTGGGCGCCGAGAAGCGCGACCGACCCGAACGCGCGTGTCGTGTTTTCCGGTCCGACTCGCGGTGTCGGAGCAACCGTGACCTGGGATGGTGTCGTCATCGGCAGCGGCACGCAGACCATTACCGAGAGTCGGCCGTTCGAACAGGTTTCGACGGCGATCAATCCTGGCGAATTCGGTGAAGCACGTACCTGGTTCAAAATCGGCAGCGCTGGTGACGACGCTACGGTCATCTGGGGATTCGAGCACGACTACGGATTCAATATAGTCGGTCGCTATGCCTCGCTATTGTTGACCGGTGTCATCAGGAGAGAGTACGAAAGTGGCATCGCAGCACTCAAGGAGCTCGCTGAGACGCTGCCGCGCACTGACTTCAGCGACCTCCAGATCGAACATATTGTGGTCGATCCGCAGCAAATAGCCTACTTGCCAACGACGTCAACGCCGGAGCCTGCGGCCATCTCCGAGGCAATGGGCAGGGCCTATTTCGAGATACTGTCGTTCATTGACGAACAGGGACTGGCCGAGGCGGGTGCGCCCATCTCGATATCGCGCAGCTTTGTCGGCGCGGAACTGCGTTTTGACGCCGCAATTCCGGTACGCGGCGTCACCGACGCGACGTCTCACGACGGCACCCTGGTCAAGCTTGGCTCGACCTATGGGGGACCCGTCATTCGAATCCAGCACATCGGCTCCTACCGGACCCTCGGTTTGACACACCGCAAGATAGCCGCTTATCTGGCCGCGCTCGGCATCGAACGACAGGGCGACGCCTGGGAATCCTACGCCAGCGATCCGACCAAAGTGGATGAATCCGAGCTCCTGACCTACGTGTATTACCCAATACGCACGCTGTAGAAAATCTGCCACAATCGGGATTAGACTTGTTTTCACGCTTTGTCGTCGATTACTAACACTTGCGCGCGGTTCGAAAACTCTGCTATAAGAAACAGGCGCAGGTATCTGATAGATCAGGGAGGAATAAGGTGGGCCCTCATCGGGCCGACGACTACAGGACGTAGTCGACTCAGAAAGCGTAAAAAAAGCCGCTGAGAGGTGAAAACAAGCGGCACAACAAGAACAGAAACGCTGGAGTGGAAATGACTTACCACGTCGACCGCTTTTATGCCGCGGTGTCGGTGCTCGCCGGCGATGGCCATATAAAACAAAGGCTTATGAAGGCCTACCAGGATAATCTGGACGAGATTGGCGAGGACGAATTACCGCGCGGTCTCAAGAAACGCTTCTCGAAGCTGAAGACCCGAATGCACCGTGTGGCGCCGTTGAACGGCGAAGGGCCGATCTGCGCCTCGGTACGCAAGATGTCGGTCGACGACGCCAGCAAATGTGCAGAATCCGTCGTGTCACCGTATGGCGAGATCATTCGCCAGGCCGGAAACCTGCAGGAGCCGCTGCCACTCACCGAAGATCAGGGCAAAGTCCCGCCATTCCTCGTTACGTCGGCGCCAAACTAGACTGACGGTGGCCCAGGGGTCATGCTTTGCGGAATTCGAGCGTCCAGTGCTCGTCGCCCAGCTCGCGCTTATCGGCGTAGAGCGCGTCTGATTGGCCCACCTCCCAGGTAGTCGCCAGCGTCTCCGTCATTATGTAATCCCGGTGCTCGCCGAGCGCCGTCTCGATACCACCTGAACCGGCAACTCCAAGTACGATGCGGTCCGAAACTTCCAGGCCTGCCTGCTTGCGGGCATCCTGAATCGAACGCACGATTTCGCGCGCCACACCCTCGTTGACGAGCTTAGCGTTCAGGCTGGTGTCCAGCGCTGTCAGGTAGCCCCCGTCCTCGGCACAAGCGTAGCCTGCGGCCGAGTGGGTCTCGATCAGCACATCACCACTCTCGAGCGTCAGTATGTCGGCGCCGACTTCGATGTCGAATTTCTCGCTACGCGCCACGGCGCTGGCAATCGCAGCACCGTCGGCTTCCTCGAGCGCTTTGCGGATCGCCGGAATCAACTTGCCATAACGCTTTCCGAGCACGGGCAAATTCGGCTTGATTCGATAGCTGACGAGCCCTGCGTCGCGCGCGATGAATTCGATGGTCTTGACGTTGAGTTCCTCGAGGATCTGCTCCTGGTGATCCTGCAGCGCCTTTGCCGCCGCATCGTCAGGTGCGCGAACCAGCAAGCGGGACAATGGTTGCCGTGTCCTTACACCGGACTGCCCGCGCGCGGCGCGTGCCAGCCCGACGACCTTTTGTACAACGCCGATGTCATGCAGCAATTCGTCGTTCCGCCATGCAGGCTCCGCCTCGGGCCAGGCAACCATGTGCACGCTGTCGGGCGCATCGGCATCGATACTCTTCACGAGATTCTGGTACACGTGCTCCGCGAGGAACGGTACGAATGGCGCCATGAGTTCGTGCGCAGCCTTCAGGCACTCGTAAAGCGTCAGGTAGGCCTTGTGCTTGTCCTCGGGATCCGTCGATTTCCAGAAGCGACGGCGATTGCGGCGCACGTACCAGTTGCTGAGCTGATCGATGAAAGACTCGATCGCCTCGCCCGCGGTCTTGGCATCGTAATCGTCGAGCGCTTCCGTAACGATCGTGATCGTCTGGTGTGTGAGCGCGAGCGCCCAGCGGTCGATTTCGGGCCGATCTTCAACGGCCACGTTTCTCGTCAGGTCGACGTCGTCCAGTCGCGCGTACAAAACGAAAAAACCGTAGGTGTTCCAAAACGTGTTGATGAAAGAGCTCGCGACGTCGGCGACGATCTCCACGGATATGCGTTTCGGCATGTCCGGCGACAGCCGCGCGAGGAAATACCACCGCAACGCATCGGCGCCGACCGTATCGAACACGTCGTATGGATCGACGATATTGCCGACTGACTTCGACATCTTCTTGCCGTCTTTGTCGACGATCAGGTTCAGGCAGATACAGTTCTTGTAGGCAACGCTGTCGGAAACGAGTGTCGCGATCGCGTGCAGGGTATAGAACCAGCCGCGCGTCTGATCGATGGCCTCGCAGATGTAGTCGGCTGGAAAGTGCTTATCGAAAACATCTTCGTTTTCGAACGGGTAGTGCCATTGCGCGTACGACATCGCGCCAGAATCGAACCAGCAGTCGATGACCTCGGGCACGCGCCGCCAGGTTCTACCGTCCTGCTCGAACGTAATCTCGTCAACGGCGGGTCGGTGAAGGTCGAGATCCGACAGTGTTTTGCCGCTTAGCTCTTCAAGCTCAGCCACCGAACCAACACAGACATAGTCACCTTGTCCGTTAGTCCAAACCGGGAAAGGAGTACCCCAGAAACGCTCACGTGACAGTGCCCAGTCGATATTGTTCTCGAGCCACTTGCCGAAGCGCCCGTCGCGGATATGCTCAGGCACCCACTTGATCGTCTGGTTCAGCTTGGTCATGCGCTCGCGAAACTTGGAGGTGCGGATATACCAGGCGTTTTTCGCGTAATAGAGAATTGGGTCGCCCGTGCGCCAGCCGAACGGGTAGTTATGGATATACCGCTCAGAGCGAAACATCATGCCGCGCTCCTTGAGAATCCCGATTAATGGCTTGTCGGCATCCTTGAAGAACAGGTCGGCAACCGGTTCCACGACATCGATGAAATGACCATCGAGGCCTACACTGTGCAACACCGGCAGGTCGTATTGCTGGCCGAGCGCGAGATCATCGACGCCGTACGCGGGCGCCGTGTGTACGATGCCGGTGCCGTCCTCGGTACTGACGAAATCCGCAGCCAGCACCCGGAATGCGTTTTCCGCATTCACCTCGAGGTAATCGAACAACTGCTCATATCGCATACCGATGAGTTCGCTACCCTTCGCGGTCTTCGTCACTGTGTGCTCGATATCTCGGAATACGGCCTCTCGCAGTGCTTCGGCAACGATCAGCGTCTGTCCATCCGATTCGCAATAGCTGTAATCGATGTCCTCGCCCACAGCGAGTGCGAGATTCGACGGCAGTGTCCATGGCGTTGTCGTCCAGACGAGAAAGTAGGTGTCGTTCTCACCTTGCAACTTGAAGCGCACCGTGATCGACGGGTCGTCGGTTTCCTTGTAGCCGAGCGCCAGCTCGTGCGACGACAGCGTCGCACCGATACGTGGATCGTAAGGCACAACCTTGTAGCCGCGATAGATGAGCCCCTTGTCATAGATGATTTTGAGGAGATTCCAGACGGACTCGATATAGGAGTTATCGAGCGTGTAATACGCTTCGTCCAGGTGCACCCAGAAGCCCATACGTTCCGTCATCTTCTCCCAGTCGCCGATGTAGCGCATGACGGATTCACGACAGCGACGCGTGAACTCGGCGATGCCGACCTTCTCCTCGATTTCTTTCTTGTCGAAGATGCCGAGCTCTTTTTCGATTTCGTGCTCGACCGGCAAGCCGTGCGTATCCCAGCCGGCCTTGCGCGGTGCGTAGTACCCACGCATGGTCTTGTAACGCGGGAAGATGTCCTTGAACGCACGCGCGAGGACGTGGTGAATGCCGGGCTTGCCGTTTGCAGTCGGCGGGCCTTCGTTGAAACTGAAGCGCGGACGGTCTTCCGACATCGCGAGCGTCTTCTCGAAGGTCTGGTGCTCACGCCAGAACGCAAGCACTTCTTCTTCGAGGGCCGGCCCGTTGTATCGTCCTGATACTTCCTTGAAACTCAAAACTTGCACTCCAAAACGACATCGCCCCGGACGCCAAAAGCGTCCGGGGCGATTGAATTCATCGCGGTACCACCCGGCTTCGCGACCCAGGTCTGTTTCCAGGGGCGCCTCAAGGGTCTCCTGACCCGACGTCCGTCTCGTGGACCAGGCGGCTGCGCCTATTCGACAATCTTTCGGGCAGCGACTCCGGGGTGATATTCGGCGAATTCCGGCCCGGGGCTCACACCATCCCCCGGTCGCTCAGGCCTGAGTGGCCCGCCTGTTCGTCCCCTTCAACGTCTTGGGCGGAAAAGTAGCGTTAAGCCGCCCAAAACACAAGTTATGCCCGCTCAGTGACGCATCGCGCCTGCGACCAGCTCGCGAATATCAGCGGGCACGTGATCGCCGGAGAAGATGACTTTGCCGCCAGGCGCTACGACCGTCAGATGGGGAAAACTCCGCGTTCCGTAGTTCGACCCGTAGGCATTGCCCGCGTCGAAAATCACCGGGTAGTCGATGCCCCTGGTGTCACGAAATCTTACGACCCCGTCCTTGTTCGTGCTGTAGGCCGTTGCGAACGCGACCAACCGCAGGTGCGCCAGCGTCTCGAGCGATCGAATCTGCTCGTCGAAATCGCGGCATTTTCCGGACAGCTCAGGATACGACTCCTTCACGTATGACATGCACCAGGTGGCGAAATGATAGCTGACGAGGACGTCGCCATTGCTGGCTGACAAGTCGACGACATTGCCGTCGATGTCGCGCAGTATTGAATCGCCGGATGTGGTGCGATCGACCGGGCCACTATCTTCCGGTTCAGCGCTGTCATCGCGAATCGGCGTCACCACGTTGTCGAGTGCCACGACCAGTTCCTCGTTATGGCCGTAGGAGCGGAAGGCGACGTTACCACTCCGATCCAGAAGTACGTACGCGGGCGTGCCGACGACGTCGAACATGTCCCACAACTCACCGGTCTCGTCGTATGCGATTGGCATCCGCAGGCCGAAACTCTCAACGGCGTCGATGACGCGTTCGATCGGATCGCTGACAGCGACATTGACGGCGAGAAACCGCACCCGCTCGCCATATATCTCATGGAGTTCAATGTAGGCAGGCATTTCCTGCAGGCAGGCGACGCACCACGTCGCCCAGAATTTGAGCAGCAATGGTGCGTGGTTCGAGTCGCGCGACGCAATAAAGCCTGCCCCGTCGACGATCGTCGTCTCCGGGACGGCAGGTGCCGGCACCGCCGGAGCAATAAGCCCCAGGGTCGTGACGGACAGGACGAGAATGGAGATTGCGCTTTTCATTACAAGTACGCCGACATCAGAAGTGCTTATAAAGACACCCGTGAGCGGGCGTTTATTACAGCGCCCTGTTTCTCGTTATCACTCCCAGGCAGGCACGTGTGGCCACAAAATGCAGTACGATGGCGACGGCCATGGAATTGCAGAAGAACAAGCTCATAGCGCTTCGCGAGCAGCTGGAAAGCGTTGCCGCGACAGGCGAGGAATCCGCAGCCGTCGTCGAACTCGACCAGTCGAAGGTCGGCAGGCTTTCGCGCATGGACGCGATGCAAGCGCAGGCGATGGCACAGGCATCGGGGCAGCGACGGACAGCGCTATTGAGGGAGATCGAAGCCGCCTTGAAACGCATCGATAATGGCGACTTCGGCATCTGCCAGGGTTGCGAGGAAGCGATCAATCCAAAGCGCCTGGAGGTCGATCCGACGGTGCGACTCTGTATCGACTGCGCCAGCAATGCCGAGTGATCATCGCCAAGTGATCAATGGCGAGTAATTGCGGAGAGCCTGCACATGTTTCCCGAACCATCGATGATCGATACCAACGGCATCCGTATGGCTGTTTACGAGCAGGGTGACGGCCCTGCTGTGGTCATGCTGCACGGCTTTCCGGAGCTTGCGTTTTCCTGGAGACACCAGCTGCCGGCACTCGCCATGGCCGGTTTCAGGGCCATCGCACCCGACCAGCGCGGCTACGGTCAGTCCTACGTACCAGCTGACGTCAGTGACTACCGCATCGAGGAACTGATCGCCGACGTTCACGGCCTGCTCGATGCTCTCGAACTCGAGTCGGCGACTTTTGCCGGTCATGACTGGGGCGCACTCATCCTGTGGCAGATGGCGATGCGCAACCCGGAGCGTATTGACGGGATGATCGTTCTCAACATACCGCACTACCCGCGCGCGCCCGTGGACCCGATCCAGATCATGCGCCAGCGCTTCGGCGACGACTTTTACATCGTCAACTTCCAGGACTCGGACGAGGCCGACCGGGTTTTCGCCGACAACCCTGAGCATTTCTTCGACATGATGATGCGCCGCAAGCACATCTCACGGCAGCAGTTCGACCAGTTGCCGGCCGAGATGAAGTCGCTGAGTCTGCTGAAGGTCATGGCGCGCAAGGAATCGGGCGGTGAGCCACTGCTTTCCAGTGAGGAGCGTAATTACTTCGCGAACGCGTTCACCAGGACTGGTTTCAGTGGGCCGATCAACTGGTATCGGAACTGGACGCACAACTGGGAGACCCTGGAAGGCGTCGACCAGCACATCGATATTCCCACCCTGTTTATCGGGGCTGTCGACGACGTGATCATTGCCCCGGAGCATATCGAGGCCATGAAACCGTTTGTCGCGAACCTCGAGATTCACATGCTGGAAAATTGCGGCCACTGGAGCCAGCAGGAAAAGCCAGACGAAGTTAACCGCGTGATGATCGACTGGCTGGTTTCGATGAGCTAGTGCAGAGCCGGTGACACGATGCTGTCATTGCCTTCGCCGAACATGGCGCGATCGAAAGCGTTAACCATCGCGTCCGTATCCTGAGCGCCGATCATCAACAGGCGCCGGTTCAGGAGAAACCCGGGAACACCGCCGATGCCGCTGGCACGAACCTGTGCTTCCCTGGACAACACGACCTGTTTCGCTGCTTCGTCATCGATGATGCGTGCGACATCTTTCGGCGAAAGGCCGTGCCGGCCCGCGAGTTCGATCAGGATCTCCTCGTCAGCAATGTTCTCTCCACGCTCGAAAAATGCCTTCATGAGTTCCTCGGCGAGGGCCGTCTGATCTTTGCCCTCGGCTTCCGCCAGGTACATGACCTGGTGCACGTGAAGCGTATTTGGCACACGCTCGATGCGATCAAAGCGAAAGTCGATGTCCTCTTCGCGACCTTCGGCCACAAGCTGATCGAGACCCGGTTGAATGTTTGCCGGGCTGCCGAAGCGCAGCGTCAGGTACTCGTCGAATGACAGTCCTTCATTGGGCATGTCAGGGTTCAATTGGTAGGGAAACCAGCTGACGTCACTCGGCCCCTGCACGGCCTCCATGGCGTTGTCGAGGCGCCGCTTACCGAGATAACAGAACGGGCAGACCAGGTCGGCAATGACTTCAACGTGAAGCGCTGCCGCAGGCGCGATGCGCGCGCTCGTCCTGACGATATTTGTAAGTCTCTCGCTCATGTCGCCGTCCTCTCCAGTCGCCCAGACGTGGTGCTGTCTGCTTTGATATCAAGCCTAATATGCCCGCATTAACAGAGCCTTAATGACTTGGATCGGCACAATCGGCGAAAATTCTCGGAACTTTCCCGAAGTTAGCTACATTTCGACGATACTGGCACGGAATTTGGGGTCAGACCCGCGGCGGGCCGAACAGCTGCGTCATGCCACGATGCCAGGAAAAATATGCGATCGAGCCCGAGATGAGGAAGTTGAAGATTTCGGCCGTCGTGATGAAACCTACGCCTGTTTCCAGCATTTGATCCGTCACGATCATGGAGCGCAGCGCCATGTTCATGATGAGAGCAACCAGCGTCGCCAATGACTCGACGACGCCAATTGCCGTGGTCCACGCTGGACGCCACAACATCAGCCCGAGACAGGCGAGGATCACCAGGTAGTAGCCTGCCCTGAGACCCGGAAATGCCTCGAGGGCGGCGACGCGAACGTTTACGTTGAAGCCATAGTCGAGCATGAGGAATATGATCGTCGCCGCGTAGTAGACGAGCAGCAGACGGCGGAAATCGAGAGATGATCGTTGAATCATGACCTGGTGCAATATTCCGGGCTTTGACTTGGTCTAATATGACAGAGACGACACCTGGAGAGAAACGTTGCTGATCGGAAGGCCATCGGATATCCGCCCGTCGGAGATCACGAGTAAAGACAATTACGTCAACCGCCGCCAGTTCATCAAGGCAGGCGCGGCCGCCGGTGGCATTGCACTGGCACCTTCGGCATTTGCTGCGGTCGTGCCGCGCAATGAGTTCGCAAAACTCCCCGACATCTCCAGCAGCAAGTTCAGTACCGATGAGGCGCCAACCAGTTTCGACGATGTCACGACCTACAATAATTACTGGGAGTTCGGAACGGCGAAGCAGGACCCGGCAATCCACACGACCGAGTTCGAGCCACTCCCGTGGCGCATCACTGTCGACGGTCACGCCGAGAAAACGGGATCGTTCGAATTCGACGATTTCATCAAACCGTTCGATCTGGAGGAACGCATTTACCGCATGCGCTGCGTGGAAGCCTGGTCCATGGTGATCCCGTGGGTCGGTATCTCGCTGGCCGACGTGGTGAAACGTTATCAACCAACGTCAAAAGCAAAATACGTCGCGTTCGAGACACTACAGGATCCGCGGCGCATGCCGGGCCAAAAGCGACAGGTACTCGAATGGCCCTACCGCGAGGGCCTGACAATCGAGGAAGCGACCAACCCGCTCGCAATCCTGGCCGTGGGCCTGTACGGGGAAGCGCTGCCAAACCCGAACGGCGCACCGATTCGTCTTGTCGTGCCCTGGAAATACGGCTTCAAGGGCATCAAGGGGATTGTTCGAATAAGCTTTGTGGAAAAGCGACCTGCGTCGAGCTGGAACATCGCGCAACCCTGGGAATACGGTTTCTACGCCAACGTCAACCCGGATGTAAGTCATCCGCGCTGGAGCCAGGCCCGTGAACGGCGTATTGGCAGCGATCGTTTCGCTGCCAAACAGCCGACCCTGATGTTCAACGGCTATGGTGAACAGGTCGCACACCTTTATAAAGATCTCGATCTCCGCAAGAACTACTAGGCCCTGAACCGTTCATTGAATACTCTCACGCAGATTCGCTTCGTCTGGAAGCCGATCGTGTTGCTGCTGTCTCTCGTGCCGGCGGTGCTGGTCGCGACCGACACGTTCGACATCACCGGCAGCCTCGGCGCCAACCCGGTGGAAGAGATTCAGGATCGTTTCGGTAACTGGGGACTGCGCTTCATCTTGATCACGCTCGCAGTGACGCCGCTGAGACGCATCACGGGCTGGAACTGGCTCACAAGATTTCGGCGCATGTTTGGCCTCATAGCGTTCTTCTACGTGGTCATGCACTTTTTGGCCTGGATGATCCTCGACCAGGGGGTGTTGTGGTCGGCGATCGTCGAGGATATTGCCGAGCGACCCTTCATTACGCTCGGATTCACGGCATTGCTCATACTGACCGCCATGGCGATTACATCGACCAACGCTATGCGTCGCCGACTGGGCAAACGCTGGCAGCAACTGCATTACGGCGCCTATGTCGTTGGCGTGCTCGGCGTCTGGCATTACTGGTGGCAGGTCAAGAAGGACATTCAGGAACCGCTTATCTACGCAGCGATACTGGGCGTTCTGCTCGGCGTTCGTCTCTGGAAGCGCTATGCCAGTGCTCAGAGAATTCGGATCGATCGCGTATAGTATCGAGCACCCCGGGCACCAGGTAGATCCGCATGGCCATTGCAGCATGGAAGCGATTCGAGACCGCTCCCCGTTATCAGCGCGGGAAAATGTGGCTGAGACGGCTGATCGGACAGGAATTGTGGATTGCCCCCGAAATCGATATCCCATTCACCCACGACGGCGGCTGGTACTACGATGACCGCGACCTCGACGAGCGAAGTGTCGTGTATTCACTGGGCATCGGCGACAACATCGATTTTGACCTTGCCTTGATCGAACGAACCGGAGCAACCGTGCACGCGTTCGATCCGACCCCTGGAATCAGGGGCACCCTTGATGCAAGCGACCTGCCGCAGCAATTCCACTCTCACGCCTGGGCCGCCTCAGGCGAGGACGGTACCCTGACTCTGTACCCTCGGGTCAGCAAGAGCGGTAACCGGTCGGACGTCATGTACACACTGGCGCCCGACGCCGCATCCACCGAAGCCGCGATCGAAGTGCCGGCGTACACGATCGCCTCGCTTCAGGACAAACTCGGTGACAAAAACATCGACATCCTGAAAATAGACATCGAAGGGGCCGAATACGAAGTCCTGGATAGTCTGCTTGATTCCGCGGTGCGGCCAACCCAGATACTCGTGGAGTTTCACCATCGCTTCAAAGGCATTGGATTGAGGGCGACGCGGCGCGCACTCGCCCGCCTGCATGACGCCGGGTACCGGATTTTTGCAGTCGGCCACATCGGGCGTGAAGCCTCATTCCTGTATGTTCCCCGGGATCAGGAAAACGCCCGATAGAGGTCTTCTGAGCATCAGGACCGGGAAGGGCCATGGTCCTTGAATTCGTCCAAATCGTCATCAACACTGTGGCTTGATCCACACGGAGTCTCGACAATGATTAAACGTGTCGCCTTGTTTATTGCGACAAACCTCGCGGTCATCCTGGTCCTCAGCATCGTCCTGCGTCTTCTTGGCGTTGACTCGATCCTCGACGAGAAACAGGTCGGCATCGATTACAAGGCCTTGCTGATCCTTTCCGCTGTGATCGGATTCGGCGGCTCGTTTATCTCACTGGCTATATCAAAGTGGATGGCCAAGCGCTCCACCGGCGCCCGCGTCATCACGCAGCCATCGAATTCCGCCGAGTCGTGGTTACTAGCCACAGTTCAGCGGCAGGCGCGCGAAGCCGGGATCGACATGCCCGAGGTCGCCATCTACGACGCCCCCGACATGAACGCATTTGCAACCGGGGCGCGGCGCAATTCAGCACTCGTCGCGGTCAGCACCGGACTCTTGAACGGCATGCCGAAAGAGGAAATCGAGGCTGTGCTCGCGCACGAGATATCGCACGTTGCGAATGGCGACATGGTCACCTTGACCCTGGTTCAGGGCGTGGTGAATACGTTCGTCATCTTCCTGTCACGCGTTGTCGGCCACTTCGTCGATCGCGTAATCCTGCGCAACGAATCAGGCCACGGTCTCGGCTATTTCGCCGCCGTCATTGCCGCTCAGATCGTGCTGGGCATACTCGCCAGCACCATCGTGATGTGGGTATCCCGCAAGCGCGAATTTCGCGCCGATGCCGGTTCGGCAAAACTCAATGGTCGCGAGCCGATGATCAATGCGCTGGCCCGGCTGGAACGTGGCACGCCGGGCGAACTTCCGGAAGCGCTCAGAGCATTCGGCATCTCCGGCGGCAAGAAAGGCCTCACGAAATTGTTCATGAGCCATCCGCCGATCTCCGCACGCATCGAGGCCCTGCGCGCGCATGGGGACGGACCACAGTAAGCCGTTGGAAAGAAAAAGATTTAGATCTAAAACACGTCCGCCCGGGGTCTTAATCCGGCGATTTAGGCCGCAAAAAAGCGGATTAGTAAAGGGTGCGAATTCCCCTGTCCTAATTGCCAATTATTGTCCTATATTGCTGAATTAAGGTGTTCAGGAGCAGCGATCAGACTATTAAAGTTTGTTAATTCAGGGCCTTGTGCTGGTCCGACCCCCCGAACCCCCGAACCCCGGAAACCCAGCAAAAAAAAGCCCGGCGGATGCCGGGCTTTTGTCGTGCGAGAAAGGCTGGCTTACATCATGCCGCCCATGCCGCCCATGCCGCCCATGTCCGGCATCCCTGGGCCAGCCGCGTCGTCTTGCGGCGCATCGGCAACCATTGCCTCGGTCGTGAGCAGAAGGCCTGCAACCGACGCTGCATTCTGCAACGCGTAGCGCGTGACCATCGTCGGATCGAGGATACCGGCTTTGATCATGTCGCCGTACTCACCCTTTTGAGCGTCGTAACCGAAGTTACCCTTGCCCTTGGCAACCGCGTTCAGAACAACGCTTGCGTCTTCGCCAGCATTGCGAACGATCTGGCGCAGCGGCTCCTCAACGGCACGACACAGGATGTTGATGCCAACAAGCTGGTCGGCGTTGTCACCCTTGAGTCCGGCAATTGCGGCAACCGCACGAATCAGTGCGACTCCACCACCCGGTATGACGCCCTCTTCGACGGCCGCGCGGGTTGCGTGCAGTGCGTCTTCGACGCGCGCCTTCTTTTCTTTCATCTCAACTTCGGTGGCAGCACCGACCTTGATGACGGCAACACCGCCGGAGAGCTTGGCAACGCGCTCCTGCAGCTTTTCCTTGTCGTAGTCAGACGAAGACTCTTCAATCTCGGCATTGACCTGATCGACACGACCCTGGATATCTTCGCTACGGCCTGCGCCGTCGATGATGGTCGTGTTGTCTTTGGTGATCTGAATCTTCTTGGCTTCGCCGAGGTCATCGATCGTCGCCTTCTCGAGCGACAAACCGACCTCTTCGGAGATCACCTGTCCGCCGGTCAGCACTGCGATGTCCTGTAGCATGGCCTTGCGGCGATCACCGAAGCCCGGTGCCTTGACTGCAGCAACCTTGACGATGCCGCGAATGTTGTTGACGACCAACGTCGCAAGCGCCTCGCCTTCGACGTCTTCTGCGACAATCAAGAGCGGACGGCCAGCCTTGGCAACGCCCTCAAGTATCGGCAGCAGGTCGCGAATGTTCGAGACCTTCTTGTCGTACAGGAGTATCAGCGGGTTTTCGTGCTCGACCTGCTGACTCGCCGCATCATTGATGAAGTAAGGCGACAGGTAACCGCGATCGAACTGCATGCCCTCGACAACGTCGAGTTCATTCTCAAGGCCGGAACCTTCTTCAACCGTGATGACGCCTTCTTTGCCGACCTTCTGCATGGCATCCGAGATGATCTCGCCAATCTCGACGTCAGCGTTGGCGGAGATGGAGCCCACCTGTGCGATCGCGGTCTGGTCCTCGCAGGGCATCGACTGCTTGGACAACTGTTCGACAATGGCAGCACTTGCCTTGTCGATGCCGCGCTTCAGGTCCATCGGGTTCATGCCGGCAGCAACCGATTTCAGGCCTTCGCGCAGGATAGCCTGGGCGAGAATCGTTGCAGTCGTTGTACCGTCACCGGCGACGTCAGATGTCTGGGAAGCAACTTCCTTGACCATCTGTGCACCCATGTTCTCGAACTTGTCATCAAGCTCGATTTCTTTCGCGACCGATACGCCGTCCTTGGTTACCGTCGGTGCGCCGAAACTCTTATCGAGTACGACGTTGCGGCCCTTGGGACCTAGCGTCACTTTCACCGCATTGGCAAGGATGGTCACACCTGCGAACATCTTCTGCCTAGCGTCGTCGCTAAAACGAATTTCTTTAGCAGCCATTACTATTTCCTCTGAATTACTACAGCGGCTTCTGCCGCATACTTTTGTAAGTGATTGCGGTGACGGGGCCTTAGCCTTCGATCACTGCCATGATGTCGTCTTCCTTCATCACCAGCAGTTCTTCACCTTCAACCTTGACCTCGGTGCCGGCGTATTTGCCGAACAGAACCCTGTCACCGACCTTGACGTCGAGAGCACGGATCTCACCGCTTTCCAAAATCTTGCCGTTGCCGGCTGCAACAATTTCACCCTTGATCGGTTTCTCGGTCGCAGCGTCCGGAATGACGATGCCGCCTGGTGACGTGCGCTCTTCTTCCATGCGCTTGACGATGACCCGATCATGAAGCGGACGAATCTTCATGTGTACTTCTCCTATAAACAATTGATTTTTAACCGACTTTTGGCGGTCTATCTGGCCGAACCATTAGCACTCGGCCGTAAGGAGTGCTAATAATAGGCATGAGCCTCCAAATTTCAAGCGCAAGACCCGGTTTTTCGGTGGAAAAACGCGACGAACATCGATGACATCGGCCCCGGCCCCCGGTATCCTGCGACGCGCTCTGGCCTGATTTGGAAACAAAAGGCACCCGATCCGGGTCTATTTGAGGGTACTTTCCCGCTTGTGGCTTAAACGTATGAATGCACATTCGCTTATCGCTCGCCTGCTGCTTACCGTAACGCTCTTCACGGCCGCAGCCTCGTTTGCTGCGGACGACCAGCCGCCACCCCCGCAGGACGTATTTCGTTACGTCGTGTTCGACGCGGGCGACGCACTCGAGATCGACTGGGCCGTCGAAGACGGCTTCTACATGTACCAGAGTGCTTTTGGCTTCGAGTCCGGCGACACAGCCATCGTGCTGGGTGAGCCCGAATTGCCCGAAGGCAAGGTTTACACGGATGATTTTCTCGGCGAGCAAGTCATCCACCGCGGCAACTTTTTCGTGCGCATCCCCTACACGGT
>DAOWGY010000056.1 GCA_030641695.1 Gammaproteobacteria bacterium | reverse complement strand
CCCATCCCTTTGTGGTCATAGCCGGCGGAGCCGCCCGAAGCAAACGCATCTTCGAGCCAGAAGCCGTAGCTATGCGAGATCTCGTTCGCAATGTCGGAGAACGTGGCTGTGCCCTTATCGGCGGCAACAACGAGGTAGGGATCTTCGCCGTCGCGACGAATGACGCCTTCCGGAGTAACGACTTTGCCGTCGATCACATTGTCGGTGATGTCGAGCAGCCCGCCGATAAAAGTCTTGTAACAGGCGATGCCCGTTTCCATGATTACTTCACGGTCACCCTCGGGCATCTTCTTGCAGAAGAAGCCGCCTTTGGCACCTGTGGGTACGATGACCGTGTTCTTGACGATCTGGGCTTTCATCAGGCCCAGCACCTCGGTGCGGAAATCTTCGCGGCGGTCTGACCAGCGCAGGCCGCCGCGGGCAATGTCGCCGCCACGCAGGTGCACACCCTCGACGTCGGGTGAAAATACGAAGATCTCGTACTTGGGACGCGGCAGTGGAGCCTCGGGCAGCCGTGTCGGGTCGAGCTTGATCGAGATACATTGGCGGTGCCCGTTGAAGTCTCCGGGCAGGTAGTAGTTCGTCCTCAGAGTCGCGTTGAACGCGCCGGCAAATGCGCTGAGGATGCGGTCTTCGTCGACATTTTTTGCCTTGCCCACCTCACGCCGAATCGTGGGCAACAGAGCTTTCAAGGAGCGCTCCCGTCGTGCCTTGCTGAGCTCGGGGTTGAACATCGCCGCGAATTGCTCGACCAGGAGTCCGACAAGTTTCGAATGTACGGCCAGCACATCTTCCATGTAGTCCTGAGAAAACGGGATGCCGAGTTGCTGCAGGTATTTGGCGTAACATCGCAACAACGCGGTCTGACGCCAGTCGAGATCGGCGCACAGGATCAGGCGGTTGAGCCCGTCGCTCTCAGCATCCCCGGCGAGGACGTGCATGAAGCACTCTTCAAAACGTGTCGAAGCCGCCTTGACGTCGATGTCGGCGCCACTCTCATGGCGCAGTTGGAAGTTCTGTATCCAGAACGACTCGCCGGTCTGCAGTTTGAGTTCATAGGGGTGCTCGGTATAGACGTCGAGCCCCATTTCCTCGAGGACGGGCATTGCTTCGGATAGCGGCAGCGGTTCGTCGTCGCTGAAAATGATGAAGTGCATATGTCCCGGTGCGGCGCCGGATGGTCGGTAAAGCTCGACCGAGCGGTGGCGACCTGCAGCCAGCATCTCGTCGATCGAACTGACGTCGCTGCAGGCGTCTCGTGGATCCGTATCCTCCTGGTAACCGGCCGGAAATACATTGCCGTAGATTCGGAACAGCTTGTGACCGTCGTCGTCGCCGAACGCCTGGAGCATCTCTGCGCGGAGCTTGTCGGACCAGGTCACGATGATTTCGCCGATCATCTCCTCGATCTCGTGGATGCTGATACGCGGTCGTTCGCCCGGCGGCGTCCTCACGATCGTGTGCAGGCGTGCGAGCGGCGAATCCGAAATTTGCACGCTGGAGTCGACCGAAATGCCCTCGAAAGATTCCTTGAGGACGGCCTCGATGCGGCGACGCACTGCGGTCGTATATTTTTCGCGCGGCACGAACACAATGCAGGAGAAAAAGCGCCTGAATGTGTCGCGGCGCAAGAAGAAACGCACTCGCTGACGATCCTGCAGGTTCAGTACACCCATCGCGGTTCGTGCGAGATCCGGGATTGAACCCTCGAACAACTCGTCTCGCGGGTAGGTATCGAGGATGTGCATCAGCGCCTTACCACGATGGCCCATTGGGTCGACGCGCGTGCGGGCAATAATTTTTTTCACCTTGTGCCTGAGCAAGGGGATGTTTCTCGGGCTCTCGCTGTAGGCGGCCGATGTGAACAGGCCGATGAAACGCCGTTCGCCGATCGCCTTGCCGGATTTGTCGTAGGTCTTGATGCCAACGTAGTCGAGATAGGCGTGCCGGTGAACGGTCGAGCGGGAGTTTGCTTTCGTCAGGATCAGCCAGTCCTTTGCGCGCGCAAGACGCTGCGTCTCGCGCGTGAGTTCGACGGTCTTGTTTTCACCGCGCTCATCGTGCGATAGCAGTCCCAGCCCACTGCCTTCGACAGGTTTCAGGAAAATGCGGTCCTTGCGATATAAGAGCTTGTATTCGCGGTAACCGAGGAACGTGAAATGATCGTCGACCATCCAATCGAGCAACTTCTGGCTTTCGGTACGAAGTTCATCGTCAACACCCGGGGACCCGTACTCCATCAGCGCACGCACTTCGCACATTTTGTCGCGCATCTTGTGCCAGTCGCGGACGGCGATGCGGACATCGGCAAGGACTTTCAGAATCTCCTGCTTCAGGAGCCTTATATGCTGTGCGTCGGTCTCCTTGTCGATCGCGAAGCGAATGAATGATTCGAGCTGACCCACCCCGGAGTCAGGCGCTGCAATCGTCTCGATCTTGCCCTGTTTGTTGCGTTGCACCCGAATGACCGGGTGGACCGTAATGTGGACCGTTAGCCCCTGACGATTGATCGCGGCGAGTACCGAGTCGACAAGGAAAGGCATGTCATCGTTGACCATCTCGATGAACGAGAATGCCGACTCATAGCCGTGCTCTTCCAGGGTGGGGTTGAAGAAGCGTATGAGGGGCTTGCCTTTTTTTCTTCTTGCTCCGAACTCGAGATGCGCCAGCGCCGCGCGGGCCATCGTCTTTTCGTCACGGCCCTGCAGGTCCTCATACGGCACATGCGCAAAATACCGGCTCAGGAACAGCTTGATTTGTAGCCGACCCGATAGCGT
>DAOWGY010000284.1 GCA_030641695.1 Gammaproteobacteria bacterium | reverse complement strand
ATCAGATTTATGTCTAATTCCAGCGCCATCAGAAACTTACAGAGGTCCGACCCCTGCTAGCGGGGCTCGATTGCCCGCATGTGCCGTGCGGCCGCGAACCACGAGCCCACGAGGCCGAGGGCGACGCCGATGCCGATGATGGTCAGGCTGTCTCGCAGGTCGAGGGTGAGCACCGTGAGCCCGCTCTGATACAGCCCGGCCAGGCGTGAGACCGTCGGTTGCAGCAGATAAAGACCGTATTGCACCAGTCCCAGAGCGAGCAACGAGCCGAACAAACCGAACCAGAAGCCGCTCCAGAGAAAAGGCCTTCTTACGAATGCGTTGCTCGCGCCGATGAGTTTGGTCACTTCGATCTCGTCGCGGCGGTTCTGGATCTCCAGGCGAATCGTGTTGCCGATGACGACAATGATCGCGAGACCAAGCAGGCCGGCGCCGATCATTATGGCCCGCTGCACGATTTCCAATATTGCATGAAAGCGCTGAACCCATTCGGTATCGACCTGCACGATGTCGGTCTCGGGCAGGCTCGCGAGTTCCTCTCTCAACAGAATCATCGACTGCGCCGTATTCGCGGGGCTCGGCCTGACGACGAGCGTATGCGGCAACGGATTTTGCGACAGGTGATCGAGCGCGTCACCGAATCCCGATTGTTGTTTGAATTCTTCCAGCGCATTGTCGGCCGTGATCAATTGCACGTTCGCGACGTCGGCACGCTGCCCGATCAGGCGAGCGACGCCCTCTGCTTCGCTGACAGTCAGGCCTGTATCGAGAAACACGGAAAAGTCGAGCGCGTCATCCCAGCTGCCGCTGATGGCTGCGAAGTTCTTGATGACAAGGTTCATTGCGGCAGGCAGCGCCAGGGTAACGGCGATAACGAGAATGATCATCAGGCTCGCAAACGGCTGGTGTACCAGCCGTCCGAACGAACCCGTTGCCGTGCTCGCGTGTCGCGTCAACCAGATGGTGACCGGCCCCGCAGACCGCACGGGCGCTACGGCGTCTGAATGGCGCGTTACCGCCATTGGTCAAGTCCTCCCTGTGGCAGCGGGACTTCCGTGTAGTCCTCGACGAACTCGTCATGGCCAGGTTGTTGCAGGCGCCCTTCCTCGAGTTCGATGCGACGACAACCGAGCTTGTCGATCAAAGCGATGTCGTGGCTCGCGATCAGCAGCGTCACGCCCACCTCATTAAAGCGCCGAAAAATACGCATGACCTCGAGCGACAGGTCCGGGTCGAGATTGCCCGTTGGTTCGTCAGCGATCAGCAGCTTCGGCCGGGTCACGATGGCGCGCGCAATACCAACGCGTTGTTGTTCACCGGCAGACAGCGTCTGCGGATTCCGCTTTTCCTTGCGCAGTAATCCGACCTGATCGAGAGCCGCACGCACGCGCCTGCTTGCTTCCTTGTGGCCGACTCCGGCGATGATGAGCGGTAAGGCAACGTTGTCTGCGACGGGACGGTCGTACAACAACTTGTGATCCTGAAACACCATTCCGATCTGGCGGCGATATTTCGGAATCTTGCGGCGCCGGACGCGGCGTGTGTTCTGGCCGTCGACCAGCACCTGGCCGCTGGTCGGCCGCTCGATGAGTGCGATGAGTTTGAGCAGGGTACTCTTGCCCGCACCCGAATGGCCGGTGACGAAGGCCATCTCGCCCTTGTCGATCGACATGGTCAACCCGGACAAGGCTTCCTGACCGCCGGGATATTGCTTGGTGACATTATTGAGCTGGATCATCGCTTGCCTGCTTCAGCCTTTTCGGCCACTTGCTAACAGTGCGTCGACAAACTCCGCCGCCACGAACGGCTGCATGTCATCGAGAGACTCGCCGATGCCGATGTAGCGCACCGGTACCTGTAACGCATTCGCAATAGCGAGCAGGATGCCACCCTTCGCGCTGCCGTCCAACTTGGTGACCGTAATTCCTGTGAGCCCGAGCGCATCGTGGAACTTCTGTGCCTGCACGAGCGCATTTTGGCCCTGGCTTGCATCCAGCACGAGCATGATCTCATGCGGCGCTTGTTCGTCACGACGCGCAATCACTCGCCTTATTTTGGCGAGTTCGTCCATCAGGCCCTGCTGATTCTGCAGGCGTCCGGCCGTATCGGCGAGCAACACGTCGATACCGCGTGCCCGCGCAGCGTCCCACGCGTCAAAAATAACGGCGGCCGGATCGGCGCCACTCTGCTGCGCGATGACCGGAACATCATTGCGTTCGCCCCAGGCCTGCAACTGTTCCACCGCCGCCGCACGAAACGTATCGCCTGCAGCGAGCATGACTGACTTGCCCTGGTCCCTGAAGCGCCGCGCCAGTTTGCCGATCGTGGTGGTCTTGCCGGCGCCGTTTACGCCGACCATCAGGATAACGAACGGGCGATGTTCCGCGCCGATTTCCAACGGCTGCTCAACGGGGTCGAGAATATCGACGAGCGATCGCCGCAGTCCCTGCCGCAGCGACTCGACGTCTTTGAGTTCCTTGCGGGCGAGGCTGTCCTGCAGGTTTTCGATAATGCGGGTTGTCGTTTCGATGCCGACGTCCGCCATCACGAGCAGCGACTCGAGTTCGTCGAGGGCGTCTTCATCGATCGTGCCGCCCGGCGCCAGGTTGGCGAGATCGTACGTCAGCCAGCTGTCGCCACGATTAATGCGTGCACGCAGCCGCTTGATGAATCCCTCGCGCTCGGCAGGTTTTTCTTTTTTCCCAAACATTGCGTCTTGAATTACCCGGCGCTCGAAATCGCCTAAACTGTGCGGATCCGGCCCACACCGCCATGGGGAAAAAATGACGAAACGGCCCGGCACCGGAAACAAAAAGTCCCTACCGGGACAGCTGCGTATTGTAGCGGGAAACTGGCGTAGCCGTCTGTTGGAGATCGCCGACGTACCGGGTTTGCGGCCGACGTCGGAGCGAGTGCGCGAGACCCTTTTCAACTGGCTCGCACCGCGCATCGAGGGCGCACGATGTCTGGATCTGTTCGCGGGAACCGGGGCCCTCGGTCTCGAGGCGTTGTCGCGACTTGCTGCCGAAACCGTATTCGTCGAAAAGTCATCGAGCGCAATCCAGGCGCTCGAGCGAAACATAGAGACGCTGGGTGCGACCGGCGCAACCGTCGTCGAAGGCGACGCAAGGACGTTCCTTGCGAGCGCGAAACCACGGTTGTTTGACATCGTGTTTCTCGATCCGCCTTTCTCGGCAGATCTGCTCGACGAATTGTGTAGACTCGTTGCCGAGTCGGGGCTGCTTGCGCCGGATGCCCGCGTGTACCTCGAGCAGGACAGAGCGCAGCCGCCGCCGGAATTGCCGCCGGGCTGGAAGACGCTCAGGGAAAAGACGGCTGGTCAGGTGCGATACTCACTTATAGAGGTTTCTGTGTAAATCCACGGTGTCCGCCGTGCGATACTCGCTGATTGAAACTGGTCGACAAGCGCAGGGGAGGGGGAGATGAATGTTGCGGCGATGTACCCGGGGACGTTCGACCCGATTACGCTGGGCCATGAGGACCTGGTGCGCCGGTCCGTCAGAGTCTTCGACAGGGTCGTCATTGCCATCGCGGCCGATACCGTCAGCAAAGCACCGATGTTCAATCTCGCGGAACGCGTCGATCTCGCGAATGCCGCGCTCGGCGACATTAAGAACGTCGAAGTGATGGGCTATAAAGGTCTCACCGTCGACTTTGCCCGCGATCACGGCTTGTCGGTAATCATCCGCGGGCTGCGCGCTGTCTCGGATTTCGAGTACGAGTTTCAGCTTGCAGCGATGAACCGGCACCTGACCGAAGACGTCGAAACCGTATTCCTGACGCCGACGGACAAGTACACGTTTATTTCATCGAGCCTCGTCAGGGAAATCGCGACCTTGGGCGGCGACGTTTCCGAGTTCGTGTCGCCGAAAGTAAAACTGGCGCTAATGGAGCGTTGCGACCAGACTTGATGTTGGAGCGCTTCTCGAAGCGCGACTGCGACCGGGCTCAGTCGCGCTTCGAGATGCGCTCCAACATCAAGTCTGGCAGTGCTTGCAGTAATACGTCGCGCGCTGCCCCTGGACGATGGCCGTTACGGGCCGGTCACAGTACAGACAAGGTTCGTCTTCGCGGCCATAGACGGTAAGCTCTTGCTGGAAATATCCGGGCTCCCCGTCGCCCCCGTAGAAATCCCGGAGCGTAGTACCGCCCGCGCGGATCGCTTTTTGCAGCACCGTGCGGATCGCGTCCGCGAGCGCCTCGTAACGGGGCAACGCGATACGTCCCGCAGCTCGTTTCGGATTGATTCCGGCGAGGAACAACGACTCGCTGGCGTAAATGTTGCCGACGCCGACGACGATGCCGGCATTCATGATGAACTGTTTCACGGCGACGCGCCGACCGTGGGATCGCTTCCACAAATACTCGCCATCGAACTCGTCGCCGAGCGGCTCCGGGCCCAGGTTTTTCAGGAGCCAGTGATTGCTGGCATCGTCACTCCAGTGCAGGGAGCCGAAGCGCCGCGGGTCCCGGAGGCGCAGCGCACACCCGGATTCGAGTTCGATGTCGACGTGATCGTGCACGCTCGCCGGCGTATCTTTTTCGACGATACAGACGCTCCCGGACATGCCGAGGTGCAGGATGGCGGTGCCGTCGGTCGTGTTGATCAGCAGGTATTTGGCGCGACGTTCGACGGACGTCACGGTCTGCCCCGGCAGATGGCGGTCGACATCCTCGCTGACGGGCCACCGCAGGCGGCGCTCGCGGATTCGCACGTCGGAAATTCTCTGACCGACGATATGCGGCTCGATGCCGCGGCGACTGGTTTCGACTTCGGGTAATTCCGGCATAAATATCAGCACCATGCCCTTGTAACCTTCACCATGAGGCCTACAGTGGCTAACGCAGCTTGCGGTCTTCAGGGGATGTAAAATGAAACCACATACACTCGTGTTTGTCGCGGTATTGCTTGTCGCCGGTTGCGAGACCACGCCAAGCAACGTACAGCAGCTCGATCACCTTGAATCGGTCGGCGATGATCCGCGTATCGTTCTCATGCCTCCGGATATACGTTATTACCTGCTGACGGCCGGCGGTGTTCCGGAACCGAATGCAGAGTGGACCACGGCGGCACAGGAGAATTTCGCGGTGGCAATGGTCGATTACGCGGAGTCGATCGGGGCAGATCTCTCAGTTGTGCACAAGGACGATCTCAGCCGCGACGAGATTCGCTACGAAACGCTGCACTCCGCGGTCGGCATGACGATCCTGACCCACCATTTCGGCATGACCAAATTACCCAGCAAGGCTGGTGCTTTCGACTGGTCGCTGGGGCCGGAGATCAACTCAATCGCCAGAGACCATGACGCGGATTACGCACTGTTTGTCTTTTACAGGGACTACCAGGCATCAGGGGGTCGAGTGGCGTTCGCGATACTGGCCGCCGCAGCCGGCGTTGGTGTTGGTGCCGGGTCTGAACACGGCTTTGCGTCGCTCGTGGATCTGAAGACCGGCGACATAGTCTGGTTTAACGTCGTCGTCGCAGGTAGCGGAGAGCTGCGCAAAGAAGAAGGCGCAGCAACGGCCGTCGCGAAGCTCTTCAAGGACATACCGACGAGCCGGGCGAGCGCTGAATAGCAGTGACCGTCGGACGCCTGACGCTCCTCGTTACCACGGCGATTATCGCATGTGGGGCGGCCCTTGCCGCGGACGACGAAGCGGAAGAGTTAACGCACAAGATACCGCCGGGGTACGTACCGGAGGAGGCGCGCGATGAGCAAGGTCTGTGGCTCGAACTGGAGGAAGCGGAGCGGCGTCTCAATAAATCCGCTTTGTTGATTCGCAACGACGATATCAACGCGTACATCAATGAAATCGTCTGTCGCGTTGCTGGCCCATACTGCAATGATTTTCGCGTTTACGTTATTCGTAATCCGCATTTCAATGCATCGATGACAGCAACCGGCATGATGCAGATCTGGACCGGGCTGATTATGCGAGCGGGGTCGACCGATGAGATCGCGGCCGTCGTCGGCCACGAAATCGCACATTACACGCGATTACATTCACTGCAACGACTGCGTGATATCAAGAAGAAAATGGCGGCAGGCGCGTTTTTCGATATCGCCGTCATTGCGCTATCGGGTGTCGATGTGGGGGTCGGGCAAATGACGGCAATGCTCAGCGCGCTTGCATTCAGCCGCGAGCAGGAGACAGAGGCGGATCTGCTTGGCGTGCAGCTGCTCGCAGATGCGAGTTACGATCCGCATGCGAGCTACACGGTCTGGGAGAAGTTGCTGGCTGAAGAGCAGGCTGCTGCCGCCAAGCGCGAGGATCCCGGCATGTTCGGCAAGACACACCCGGAAGCAGAAAACAGGGCGAGTTACCTGAAGGCCCTGGTCAACGTCCGTTACGGAATGCCGGACCAGGAAAAGGTGGCAGATCAAAAGCTGCTGAATGTGTTGAACAGTAATTACGCCATGTTGATGGAAGATCAACTCGACACCAATCGATTTGGTCGTACCCAGGACTTGCTGGAGCGCCATGCCGAGTTGGGAGTAGATCCCAGCTTGGTACGCTATTTTTACGGCGAGATGTTCCGGCAAAGAGGTGACGAGGGCGATCGTGAACTCGCGAAAGCCGCGTACTGGCACTCCATCGAAGGTGGCAATGCACCACCGGAGGCGTACAAGAACCTCGGTTACCTGCTTTTGAAAGACGGCGATATCGATGCCGCAAGGATCAATTTCCGTACATACCTCGAACTCCATCCCGACGCATCAGATCGCGCAATGATCGAGTTCTATCTCGAGGAGTGACCATGAAGACAATCAAGAACCTGTTGTTGGTGTCTACAGCGATTTGTTTTGCCGGCTGTGTGACCGGATATACGCTGGTTGCCACTGGCGTCAACTCGATTGACACGTTGCAGGTCGAGGCTGGTCCCGGCTGGAACCTCGCGCCCAACTACGCGGGGACAGGCCGCCGCAAAAATTCGCAGACCTGGACTCAGGACGGCATGCTGTTGAACCGGCTCGTATTCGTGCCCGCCGTTGCGGATGGCGAGGCCTTACTCGATGTCGCCGACGAGAGTGCGGCTTTACCCGTATTCCGAAAAGACATGCTGCCGAACGAGATCGAGGAGCTGGCCGAATCGACGTTTGTAAAGATCTATGGCGAAGGCAATGCGGTCTTTAGTACGTCGAACCTGCGACCGCAGACGTTTGGGGATCATCGCGGCATCATGTTCGACGTGGAGGCGCAAGTAACGGAGAGCCCCGACTACCGGGGCATGGTCGGAGCGTTTAT
>DAOWGY010000205.1 GCA_030641695.1 Gammaproteobacteria bacterium | reverse complement strand
CTTAGCTACGACCTGGGCTTCGGATCCAACACGATCTCTTTCATTCCGATCGTGTTCGCGGCCATGCTGCCGATCTATATCTGGTTGATCATTGGTGAACAGCTTGTCGAGTTTACGCCGCTGGCGTACGAGACGGTCTTTCAGAACATGCAGGACCCCGTGATCGTGATCGACGATCAGGGCCGTATCATCGGCCTCAACCACCGCGCCGAGCACATGCTGGCGGTGAGCGAGCACGATGCGCTGCGAACGCCACTCGACGAAGTCTTCAAAGACGGCTCGACCGCCGTCTTCGAAGCACTCGAAACACACAAACCACAAAAGATGATGACATCGACCGGACGCTACCTGCATATTCAGGTGTCGCCGATCGAAACCGCTCGCAGCTCGGCACGCGGTGGCCGCGTTGTGATGTTCCGCGATGTCAGCGACGTCGAAAAGGCACAAAGCGAGGTTCGCAAGAGTGAAAAATTGTTGCGCACCTTGATCGATCACTCGGTAAACGGTGTCGTGCGCCTGCGCTGGGAATACGATGAAGAGCAGGGCGGCAGAGAGCTGCGTTCCATCTTCGCCAATGCGGCAGCAGGCCGCTTCCTCGCGTCCGATACTGATGAGCTCGCAGATCTCGACGCTGAGGAGATTGTCAAACGGGCGACGAATGGCATGAACCGTGATGCGCAGCTGACAATTCTCGATCGGTTCCGTGAGGCGTCCGAGGCGGGAAACAGTATCGATGTCGAGGTTCTGCAGAGCAGCGCAGGTAACCGCCGCTGGTTGCGCATGATTTGTGAGCCGGTCGGCGACGACATCGCCGCCACCTTCATCGATGTCACGGACAGCAAGGCCAAGGAACGTCAGATGGAGTCGATCGCGTGGTCGGATCCACTCACCGGCGTGTTGAACCGGCGTGGTTTCGAGCGGGATGCGGCACAGCGTCTGTCCGACAGCGCCGACGACGCAACGGGGGCTTTGTTGTTCATAGACCTGAACGAATTCAAGGACATCAACGATCGCTTCGGGCATACGATCGGCGATCAGCTACTGACCATTGCTGCGACGAGACTGAAGAAGAGCCTGCGATCCTGCGACATCATCGGCCGCCCGGGCGGCGACGAGTTTGTGGCCCTGGTGCCCGACGTGACCGCAAAAATCGCCGACAAGCTGGCGCAGCGTCTCACCAAAGCGCTCGAGGAACCCTATAACATTGGCGCCGAGACCATGAGTTGTGCGGCGAGCATTGGGCTTGCACTTTATCCGGATAATGCCAACACCCTGACAGGGCTGCTTCGCGAGGCCGACCAGGCCATGTATCGTGCCAAGGCGCGCTGTCGTGGTGCAGCGGATCTTCGCCACGACGATTTGCTCGAGAAAGCAATCTGATTCCTCTTTCGTGATCTAATGTGGCGCTCTGTCCCCAATAACAAGCGCCATGCAAAGTGCAGTCCGTTCATCGATACCGCGTGACGAACCCGTCATCCGGCTGCAGCACATCAATCGTCGCTACCAGGTGGGCGCAGACCCCATCGATGCGCTCGGCAACGTCGATCTGACGGTCGAGCGTGGCGATTACCTTGCGATCATGGGCCCCTCCGGATCCGGCAAGTCGACGCTCATGAATATCATCGGCTGTCTGGACACTGCGACCCGGGGCTCTTACTGGCTAAACGGGAAGGCCGTATCGGCGATGAATGAGAAACAGCTGGCGCGGGTCAGAAACGCCGAGATCGGATTCGTATTTCAGACTTTCAGCCTGTTGCCGCGCATGTCCGCGCTGGCGAACGTCGAAGTGCCGCTCGTCTACGCGGGCCTCAAACGCAAGCAGCGTGACATACGCGCAAGGCGCGCTCTGGAAACCGTTGGCCTGACTGACCGCATACTGCACAGACCGTCTGAAATGTCCGGTGGACAGCGGCAACGGGTCGCCATTGCGCGAGCGCTGGTCACGAAACCGAGCATACTGCTCGCGGATGAGCCAACGGGTAATCTGGACTCGGTCACGGGACAGGAGATCATGATCTTGTTTGATGAGCTGCATTCGGCGGGGAATACGCTCATCGTGGTGACGCATGAACAGCATGTCGCGGATCACGCCCGTCGCGAGGTTCGATTGAGCGACGGCAATATCGTCGGCGACGAAATCATGGGAGCGAACGCTTGAAGCGCATGACCGTGCTGATTTTCCTGGCCGGACTCACGGCATGTGCCGAAGACTCGTCGACGGGCCCGATCTACGATGTGGCGACAGCGGAAAGGCGCACGATCGAGGTAAGCGTCAGTTCCTCGGGCGTTGTCGAACCCCTGGCAAACGTCGAGGTCAAGTCGAAGGCGTCTGGCGAAGTTCTCGATGTCCTGGTCGCAGTCGGTGATGTCGTCGAGCAGGGCACGCTGATGGTGAGCATCGACCCGCGTACGGTGCGCAATGACCTGGCACAGCAGGACGCGCAACTGAAAGCGGCGTTGTCTCGCCGTGAGATCGCAAGATCTCAAATGGAAAGAGCGGAGGCGCTACTTGCCAAGGGCACATTTACGCAACTGGATCTGGAGCAGGCGGCACTCGATCTGGCCAACGCCGAGGCTGAAGTCGTCGCAGGTCAGGTCAGCGTCGAGAATGCCCGAATCGCCGTCGACGACACGGACGTGCGTGCGCCGATAACAGGCACCGTTATTCAGAAGCCCGTCGAGAAAGGTCAGGTGATCTCATCGCCCACACGCGATGTTGCCGGTGGCACCCCACTGATGCAGATGGCGGATTTGAGTGAAGTTCAGATTCGGGCGCTTATCGATGAAACCGATATCGGCAAGATCCGTCCCGGTATGACGGCAACGGTGTCCGTTGCGGCCTACCCGAACCAGCCGTTTCCGGGCGAGGTCGTCAAGATCGAGCCGCAAGCCGTCGTCGAGCAGAACGTGACGATGTTCGCGGTGCTCGTTGCGATCGACAATCGCGACGGGCTGCTCATGCCCGGCATGAATGCAGAGGTCGACGTGTCGATCGCTCGCAGTGAGAACGTCGTTACGATTCCGGTAATGGCGTTGCGCACGAATCGGGATATATCCTCGACGGCCGGCATCCTGGGGATCACGGACGAGCAGCTACGAGAGTTGCTCGAGCAGTCGGGAGGCGGCAAGGCAAGCGGCGTCGAGTCCGACGACCCGCCGCCGAAAATCAACGGGGGCGGGCAACGCCCTTCGAATGGCCGCAACACTACGGACTACCGCTTCGGTGGAAATTTCTGGGTCGTATTGAACAGTGACGGCGACGTACGCAAAGTGCGCACCGGCATCACTGATCTCGACCGCGTCGAAATCGTCGACGGATTGACGGAATCCGAGTCAGTTTTAATCCTGCCCTCGAGCCATCTGGTCGAGACCCAGCAGGACTTGCAGAAATTTATCAATCGCCGCATCGGTGTGCCGGGCATACAGCGGCGATAAACGGCGATGCTGATATCAGAGACCATCCGCATCGCGCTATCGTCGATTCGCAGCAACCTGTTTCGCGCCGTACTGACGATGCTCGGCATCATCATCGGCGTCGGCGCCGTCATTACGATGGTCGCGCTCGGCACCGGTGCGCAGCGAGCGATCGATGCGCAAATGGCGGCACTTGGTGGGGACATACTGTCAGTTGAGTCGTCGGCGTGGTTCATGCACGGCGTCGCGCGCAACCGGCAGTCGCTGACGACAGACGATGCGGCCGCTCTGACCACAGGCACAACGCGTATCGCCGAGGTCGTGCCGGAAATAAGTAGCCGCTTCCAGATCAAGTACGGCAACGTCAATACCAACAACACCGTGCTCGGCACCACGCCGAATTACCTGGACGTGCACGGTTTCGAATTGGCGGCTGGCCGAATGTTCACTGCGGCGGACGAGACGGCGCGCAAGCGCGTCGCAGTCATGGCTGCCGAGGTGCCGGGCATGCTGGAAACAGACGCCAGCGGTATTCTCGGCAGCACGATAATGCTTCGATCGATACCGTTCGAGGTGATTGGCGTACTGGCGCCGAAGGGCTCGTCCGGCTGGCGTAACCCCGACGACGATGTCTGGGTACCCCTGAGTACCGCACAGTTCCGCGTTACCGGCAACGAGTTCGTCGAACGCATCAGCGTGCAGGTTGGCGAAGAGTCGTCTATCGAGCTGGCGATGCTTGAGATCGAGCGCATCCTGCGACGTGAGCACGGCATCCTGCCCGGCAAGGACAATGATTTTGCGATAATCAATCGCAAGCAGTTCGTAGAGTCGCGTCAGGAAGCGACTGCAATTTTTACGTACCTGCTGGCGGGCATCGCCGGCGTCAGTCTGGTCGTTGGCGGCATAGGCATCATGAACATCATGTTGGTCACCGTTACGGAGCGCACGCGCGAGATCGGCATCCGCAAGGCGCTCGGCGCTACGCGCGGCAACATCCTGCTGCAGTTCCTCGTTGAATCGACGACGCTGTGCCTTTTTGGCGGCCTGCTCGGGCTCGCACTCGGCGCGGGCGCGGCGACCTTGCTGAGCCGGTTTGCCGGGTGGCAGACCGTGGTCACAATGGAGTCAGCCATGATGGCCTTTGGTTTCAGCGCCGCTGTCGGCATCGTCTTCGGCATCTGGCCCGCTCGCCGTGCGGCAGGACTGGATCCGATCGACGCCCTCCGGCACGAGTAGGGCTGGCTGTAATAAAGGGCGCCTCAATCCGGTCCGATATTGAGGAACCATGAGGAGCAAGAGGCCAATGCCCGCCGCAACCATTCGATATTTCAACCCTCGCAAGGCGATCCTCGGCGTGTTCGCCACGACCTTGGCGCTGAGTCTGATGTGCAGCCTGTCAATTCAGCGCGGCCATGCCGACGTGCCGATTGCGGCGACGGCGACCGAAATTCAACCATTGCGCGCCGGGCAGGATGCGCCCAGGTTCACGGTCGAAACGATCGATAATGAGCCGTTCGATTTCGATCCGCGCAAACTCGAGCATCCCGCGATCGTCATTTCCTTTCGCGGCGGCTGGTGCCCGTACTGCAACATGCACCTGTCCGAACTGCGGCATGTCCTGCCTGACATTCACGAGATGGGCATTGACGTTCTTTTTCTGAGCGGCGACCGGCCGGAATTGCTGTACAGCAGCCTGGGCGACGACACTCGCGACGATATCGACGGGCTCGACTACCAAGTTCTCTCGGACGCTGATGCGAATGCGGCCATCGCGTTCGGCATTGCATTCCGTGCACCGAAGAAGACGATCGCGCGGCGCCATGAGAAAGGCCAGGACATCACCGGCTCGTCGATGGCGCTTCATGGTGTATTGCCGGTGCCATCCGTGTTCGCGGTCGATACCGATGGCGTCATACGTTTCGCCTACTCGAATGCGGACTACAAAATCCGTCTGCCTGCAGACGAGCTGCTCGAGGTGGCCACGAGTATTGCCGTGCGCTAGTCTGGCCAGCGATGATACGCTCGCACATCGCATCCCGGCCGGAACAACAATATGAATAGCGACGGGCGAATCAACCCGATTAGCCGCTTCCTGATGACGGCTACGAAAATCCAGATGCACGAGATGCGGGCAACGCTCCTGTCGTTCTTTTTCGTGTTCGTGCTGATGACCGCCTACTCCATTTTGAAGCCGGTGCGTGACGCACTCGGCGCAGATTGGGGGGCCGTTGGACTCAGCGTTGCCTGGACAGCTAATTTCGTGCTGAGCGTTGTTGCGGTCAGCGTCTACGGCCTGGCCTTGTCGACGTTGAAGTTCCGCGCTGTCGTGCCCGGCGTTTATGCGTTTTTCGCGGCCACCTTTCTTGCCCTTTACGTTGTTACGGTAAGCGTTGCGGAGCCCGTGCTCTTCAACAAGATCTTCTATGTCTGGGTGAGCGTCTTCAGCCTGTTTCACTTGTCAGTGTTCTGGAGCTTCATGTCGGACCTGTTCAACAAGTCCCAGGCACCGAGGCTATTCGGATTTATCGCCGCGGGCACCAGTGTCGGTGCGATCGTCGGGCCGCTGATGACGGCTTTACTCGTGGACGCCATCGGCACCAACGCGTTGATGCTCGTTTCGGCAATCCTGTTGCTGGTACCGATTCCGATCATCCTGATGCTGGAGCGACTGAGGACAACGGATCTCGGAGACGATCAGGTACATACCGATCGTGCGGCGCATACGGTCATCGGCAGGAATCCGTTCGCAGGTTTCTCGATCCTTTTTTCGAGCAAGTTTCTGCTGACGATCGGCGCGTTTATTCTGCTGTACGTAACGATCAATACCTTCGTCTATTTCGAGTTGCAGGATCTGACGAAGGAATACGGGATCAATACGCGTACCAAGATATGGTCCTGGATCGATCTCGCAACCAACGGCCTGACGTTGTTTACTGCGGCGTTCATCACAAGCCGGATCGTGACAAAGCTCGGAATGCAGACGGCCTTGTCGCTGATGCCCGGGATGATTATGGTGGGCGTCCTCGCCCTGGTTGCTGCGCCAACACTGATCGTGCTGGCATTTTTCCAGGTCTTGCGACGTGTCGGAAACTACGCGATAACGCGACCGAGCCGCGAGATGCTGTTTACACTCGTGGATCGGGAGACGCGCTTCAAGGCGAAGCCGGTCATCGATATTGTGCTTTATCGTGGCGGGGATATGCTGACAGCATGGATGTTCACGCTGCTGGCACAAGGTCTCGGGCTCGGACTTGCAGGTATCGCCGTTATTATCAGCGGCATTGCTGCACTCTGGACGATCGTTGCGTTGTATCTCGGTAGCTCGTATGAACGCATGGCGGCGGAGCCGCTGACGAAATAATCGAAACATGGAGGATCAAACCGATGGGGCTAAGAAACACTCACGACGAATACGGATCACTTGCCAAATGGCTGCACTGGCTGGTCGCCATTGGAATATTCGTGCTCATCTATCTGGGTCTGCAGCAGTCCGATATGGAAAGCGGCCCTGACAGAGACGCGATTCGCGCATTGCATGGATCCATTGCGCTGCTCGTGTTTACGCTCATGACGATTCGCGTCGTCTGGCGATTCATGAACGATGTGCCTGCGCATCCGGACGGCATGCCCGGCTGGCAACGCATCGGCGCGACGCTCGTCCATCTGAGTATCTATATTGCAGTCTTCGCACAGATCATTGCGGGCGCGTTGATTGTCGGAACGGGCGGCAAGGCACTGGCATTCTTCGGGCTGTTTTCCATTCCCTTACCGATCGCCGAGAACCGCGCCAATCATGAATTTTGGGAAGAGGT
>DAOWGY010000371.1 GCA_030641695.1 Gammaproteobacteria bacterium | reverse complement strand
TGGCCAGGGGCGGACCGATTCGCGAAGCGAATCAGGACAGCGAAGCTGCCCGAAGGGCGAGAATCGGCCTAAGCCGATTCGAGTCAATCGAACCACCGACACGCGGATTTTCAGTTCGGCGGTGGAGGCTATCTGGCTATATTTTTCAGTAAGTTGCCGGGGTGCCCGTTGCTCGATTTGCATCACTGTGCACAACGATGCACAGCTGATTCACGCAAACCTCACGCATCGCATTCATCGCCTATCACGGTAAAGTCGTAGTCGATTTATAAGTTTGAGCCGTCGTAGGCTCTTGTACTGGGCAGCGCCGCCAATATCTACGCGCATTTCCTGGTCAACGCGAGTGCGTTTGAATAATGGCCTAAAGAACAGAGTTAAAAACTAGCGTTTCTTGTTCCTTTCGTCCTGATCGGCAACCAGATCGGACACCATGTAGGCGACCAGCCATTTGCATTCTTTCTCGGTTGGCACCCTGAAGTCCTTTTCGGCGATTCGTCTGGGAGATTTGGACATGTGGTTGCTGACGGCCTGAATCGAAAATGCACATAGGTTTGTGACTCGATCGCCGAGTAAGCCCAGCGAATCGCAATTTCCGCGCTTGTCGCACTGCTCCTGCAAATGAACGAGCTTGGGAGACTGACGAAACTCGTCGATCTGACCCGGAACGATGACGTGCACGAGGCCGTGATTCCGCAGCAATTTCTGGTCTTCGTCAAGGCCGCGGAAGAACAGCGGGTGATCGCTCTTCAGGCTGGCGATGCGGTCTGCCGAGATCCCGAAATTGTCCCCGGGCATGTGGCAATCGCCACAGGCCCTGCCGTTGCCGCCAAACGGCGCAGGATCTCTTTTCCCTTTGCAGACGAACTGTCCGGTCTTGAGGGTCTCCTTGTCGTCAACCTTCTTGAGACATCCAGCGAATAACCGCTGACCCTTGCGTACCGAGGATTCGGCGGAGCTCACTGCCGGGACAGCGAGGACCAGGAAAATTGCAGCCAGTGTCCAATATTTCATCGGGAATTCCTCCAGTGGATACGGGCAATAGTGTGTGCGTCCACCCCAATTTGCAGGAATCAGATCACACATTTGTAAGCCGGGCACCAAAGCGGCACTTGCGGAGGATTTGGATCGATGGACGTTAGTCGGATTCGACCTATCGTACTGAATTGGATTGGTGACCTGGGGCAGACTAATCTGCTTATATTTTTTCGCCCGTGGCTAGTCTGTGAGTATTAGCCACAAGGGCAACTTGCTTTTATTGTCGTATGATCGATGAAAACTGTTGTGTGGCCGGTAACCGGCAGGGGAGCAGCCATGAATTTGCACATGATTTTGGTCGTCGGGTTCTTTTTGAGCGTGACGGGTTGCGGTGAGAAAGAACAGGTTATTTCTGAGCCGGTGGACGAGACGCCAATGACCGCGCCCGAAGCCGTCGCTCCCGCGGCAGGGAATGAGAGTTGGCAGAACGATTCTTTTCTGAAGCACATGCACCGTCACGCGGAGAAACTCGACGATCTCAATTACGCCCTCGCGGATGGCGACCTCGAAGCGGCGATGACGCCAGCCTACTGGTTGTCGAGGCACGACACCGATAGCGATGTCCCGCAAAAGTGGCTGCCGTATCTGTATGGCATGCGCACGGAGGCCGAAGCCGTTGAAGCCGCGCCCGATCTTGCGACCGCACGCGCCGCGGCGGAGCGAATCAACGCTCAATGTCAGGGCTGCCATGCTGCCGCCGGAATCAATAATCAATAGAGGGAGTCAACAGCAGGCCATTCTCGCCGTCTGGGCACCTGCGCTCAGTTGGAGTGGTTGGATGAAATACACATGTCCGGCGCCCCTGGCATGCCGCAGCTCGCTTCCGCTTAATCGTACGGAGCGAGCGCGGCATCCGCTGCGCAACCGTCAGAACGGCCCGTTCACGATGGATGGGGTGTGCCAGAACGCCGTCCAGACATCCTCGTCACGAATGTAATACACGGTGTCGTCGTGAATGAATGCCCGGCTCCGTTCCACCCAATCAGGCTCGTTCGGGCCGATTGACGGTGGCTCGATCGAACTGATGCTATTCAGCGCCGCGAGCGCCGGCATGTTTTTGTCGAGAATCTCGAAGAGATACAACGCCGAGCCCAGGAACTGGTAGCTGCCGTCCGTCGCGAACACGTTCGCCGGGATCGTGAAGCGATCGAGGCCATTAGCGTCCGCCTGGTACGTGAACGCATGACGGTCATATCTGGCCTCGCTGTAGGATCCCGGGCCGCCGATCGTTGCGCTGCCTCGCGACAGCGGCTGGGCGATGTTCGAGACGTCGAACAGCTCCAGCTTGACGCCGCCATTCGCACCGCTGCCGAGACCGAGCAACAGGTCGTCGGTGACCGGGTGCAGGAAGTCGGAAAAGCCCGTCACCTCGAGTTCGCCCGCGATGAACGGGTCCGTCGGGTTGGACAGGTCGATGGCGTACAGCGGATCGATCTGCTCGAACGTCACGGCGTAGGCCGTGTCGCCCAAGAACCGGACGCCGTACAGCGCCTCGTTCGGTTTGCCGATTTCTTGGGGACGGCTGTCATTCGGCAGCGTCGACACGATCTCGAGATCGGGCCGCGTGCTCGACTCGCGCAGGATGTACAGCTGGTGATCGACGAAGTCCTCGTTGGTCCAGTCGAACTGCGAGGCGAGCAGCCGCAGGTCCCCGTCGTGTTCGCTCATGCGGAAGTCGGCCTGGCCGCCGCGCCAGACGGTGCCTTCGATATCCGAGGAACCGCGGTAATGAATATTGGTGCCCGCCAGGGCGAACTTGTGAATGCGCGTGATGTCGCGCTGCGCGGCCGTATCCGACCTGAGCTCGTTGAAATACAGCGCATTCTCGGAGACGTACACGCCATAGGCATGTTCGTTGTAACACGCCGTCGTGAACGCTGCGGGATCATCGATCGGTACGGCCGTGATACTCGTAATCACGGCGTAATTGCTGGTGTCGTCGTTGGTCGTGACGTAGCAGTTCTCCGGCATAACGAGCGGCCGGGTTTCGCCGGCGATAGTAATCTTCGGCAAGAGGTCGTCGAGCGTGGCGCTGGCCAACAGTGCCTGGTTTTCGGCCTGTTGCTCGGCCGTCGCCACGTAATAATGCAAGCCCTCTATCCAGGGCGTGTAGCGGCTGACGATGTAGACCGTGTTACCGATGCGCCGGCTCTCGATGAAGACACCGTCGATGCTGGCCTCGATCTCGAGCCCCGGATTGCCTGCATCGCTCACGTCGTAGACACGGAAACCGAGCTTCTCGGGCGCCCAGATTGCGATGTCGGCCCACAGCTCACCGTAGCTGCCGTATATCATCTGCCCGGTCAGCGCGAACATCTTGCCGCCTTCCAGGTACATGCCCTGTACGGAGATATCGTTCTCGAGGGGAATAGTACTGACGAGATCCGCCGCGCCGTTCGCAGGATCCGTGGCGAGGATCCGGATCGAGCGCTCGGGGACGACACCGGGATCATCAGGCGCCGCTTGCGCGTCGGCCAGGATGAAGCAGCAGTGGAAATACCGTCGCGGCGCAACGAACAGGTGCGCACCGTCGTAGCGCACGGCATCGAGCTCGTCGACATTCAGCTCCTGGGTATAGGTGCCCGTGAAGTTAGCATCCGCGGCCGCGCCGGCGAGCGCAAGCTGCTCGGCAGTGCTCATTTCCGTGAGCCCCGACTTGATGGAGGCCTCGAAGGCCGCCACATCCGTGACCGCGCTCAGCAGGCCGACCGGCTGAGGATCCGGCATGTCGTTGGAACTCGAGCCGGAGGAACCGCAGCCCGCAATTGCCAGAAGAGCAAGACCGGAAAGTATCGCAGTAAACCGTTTCATCGCGTCATCTCCTATCAGGATCATGAATAGATCCTATGCCTCACGCCCTTTTGTGTCTGTTGAGATGTTCCGTAACATTGTGAGAATTTGTAATCGCGGTACTTTACATTCTTCGACAAATTGCATACACCTTTAATACCGGCCAGGAAGGCCGGCTTGCGACACTTACTACGTGTGCATGAATTGGCTGGAGGCGTGCCCGGATGTTTCGACGATTGACCCAGCTGGCACTGTTGCTGCTCGCCCTC
>DAOWGY010000324.1 GCA_030641695.1 Gammaproteobacteria bacterium | reverse complement strand
TGAAGAGGCTCCTGCCGCGGAAGAAAAGGTTGAAGAGGCTCCTGCCGCGGAAGAAAAGGTTGAAGAGGCTCCTGCTGCAGAAGAAAAGGTTGAAGAGGCTCCTGCCGCGGAAAAGGCGGCTGATGCTGCTGATAGTGCAGAGACGACTGAAGACGAAGCTGCGCAGAAAAGCGCCTGAGGAGAATTACAATGAGTCGATATTCACGCAGGCACAAGTATTGCCGTTTCACGGCTGAAGGTATCGAGGAGATCGATTACAAGGATCTCAACCTGCTGAAGGCCTATGTCACGGAAACCGGCAAGATCGTACCGAGCCGCATTACGGGCACGAAGTCGCATTACCAGCGGCAGCTCGCGACGGCGGTTAAGCGCGCACGGTACCTCGCGTTGTTGCCGTACACCGACCGGCACTAAGCCGGACGACACATGCAGGCGGTGGCCAAGTGGCTGGTAGCCCGGCCATTGAACGCGATCCTGGCCCTGGCGGCGATGTCGTCGCCATACCTGGGCTTTCTGAGCAGCGTGCTGATCGTGTTGCTCGTATTGCACCAGGGCGTTCGGATCGCGATGTTCGAGGCTGTGCTTGCCGGGCTGTTGCTGGCGCTAGTCAGTTTGATGGTCGGTACGCCGGCATCGGTCGTGGTTGCAGTGGCCGTGGTGTTCTGGTTGCCGGCGATGTTGCTTGCGACATTGCTGACCGTGACGAAGTCGCTCACGCTGACACTGCAGATATCGGTGCTGGTGTGCGTGCTGGGTATGGTCGCTTTCTTTATCGTGGTCGGTGATCCGATCGCGTTCTGGGAGGCAGAACTGTTAGTTGCGGCCGACGTCTGGCGCAACCTGGGTGCTGCCGAGCTTGCCGATAACCTGACGCAAGGGCAGGCGGTACTCGCGGCGCAGATGACGATGTTTATCGCCATCATGTTGTGGACAATTTATGCCGCGACATTTGTACTGGGCTACCGGCTGTACAGGCAGTTGCCCGGAGAAACGGCACGATTTGGCCGTTTCAGGGACTTGAATTTCGGCCGCGTCATTGCGTTGATTATGGCGTTGTGCTCGATCGTCGCGTTCCTGAGTGGCGCGGCATGGTTACAGAACATCGCGTTCGTCATGTTCGCGGTTTTCTGGCTGCAGGGCCTGGCCATCGTGCACTGGATGCACGGTGAAAAGTTAGTGCCGGCGTTTGTAGTGATTGTGGTTTATGTGTTGATGCTGCCTTTGAGCGCAGTCATCGTCGTCGCACTGGCGGTAGTCGGGTACATCGATGCCTGGTTCGGGTTGCGGCGCAGGGTGTCGGCGGCATAGGCAGGCAATTGAGTTGAACGATTCGAATTGAGCGACGAGGCTTAGGAAATGAACGTCATTCTGTTAGACAACGTTGAAAATCTCGGCAAGATTGGTGACCTCGTGAAGGTCAAGCCTGGCTACGGCCGTAACTACCTGCTGCCGCAGGGCAAAGCCGCGCTGGCAACGGACGCGAACATCAAGCAAATAGACGTGCGCCGTGCCGAGCTCGAGAAGGCAGCAGCTGTAGACCTCGTGGCTGCGAAGACCCGTGCCGAATCGATCAGTGGCATGGAGCTCGTTATTCAGGCCAATGCGGGCAGCGAGGACAAGCTGTTTGGATCCGTCGGCCCGATCGACATCGCCGACGCTTTCGAAAAAGTCCAGGTCGAGGTTCAACGCAGCGAGATTCGCATGCCGGACGGCCCGATTCATGAACTTGGCGAGTTCCCGGTCAGTGTGCATCTGCATCCGGAAGTCAACGCCGATATTACGGTACGTGTCGTCCCGGAAGAGTAAGAGCTACGCTCTTATGCTGCTATAGTACTTATGGCAGTGAATAGACGATTGGCTTGGGGAGAGGAATGGTACGAGCGTTGGAAGAGGGTGTAGCCGCGGCTGCCGCCGAGCAGCGCATCAAGGTGCCGCCCAATTCCATCGAGGCCGAACAGTCCCTGATCGGCGGCCTGATGCTCGATGCCCACGCCTGGGACAAGGTCGCCGACGTTGTCACGGCCGAAGACCTGTACCGCAAGGACCACCGACTGATATTCACCGCAATTGCCAACCTCGTCGAGGCGAGTAGTCCCTGCGACGTCGTTACGGTTTCCGAATTCCTCGACAAGCGAGGGGATCTCGAGGCTGCCGGCGGGCTCGAATACCTGGCGACGCTCGCCAATGAAACTCCGGGTGCGGCCAATGCCCGGGCTTACGCCAGGATCCTGCACGATCGTGCCATCGAAAGAGAGCTGATCAACGTCGGCAACGAGATAGCGGGCAGCGCTTTCGCCACTGACGGCCGTTCTGCATCGGAACTCGTCGATGAGGCAGAGCGTCTCGTGTTCCAGATCGCCGAACGCGGCTTACGCGGACGCGCCGGCTTCAAGTCACTCAAGGAGATTCTCCCCGAAGCCGTGGATCGCATCGATATCCTGCACCAGTCTGACGGTGATATCACGGGCATCCCGAGCGGCTACGCGGAGTTCGACAAATTGACGGCGGGACTGCAGGCTGGTGACCTGATCATCGTCGCGGGACGCCCGTCGATGGGCAAGACCGCACTGGCCGTCAACATCGCAGAGAATGCAGCGATTGGCTCAAAGGTACCCACGGCAATCTTCTCGATGGAAATGCCGTCGCAACAACTGGCGTTTCGCATGATCTCGTCGCTCGGCCGCGTCGACCAGTCGCACTTGCGTACGGGGCGATTCCCCGACGAAGACTGGTCGCGTATCAATACGGCTGTGCAGTTGATGTCGGATGCGCCGCTGTTCATCGACGATACGCCGGGACTGTCGCCTGTTGAGATTCGTGCACGCGCCAGGCGCCTGCAGCGCGAGCACGGCCTGGGCCTGATCGTTGTCGACTACCTGCAGCTGATGCAGG
>DAOWGY010000143.1 GCA_030641695.1 Gammaproteobacteria bacterium | reverse complement strand
TGCCCTCGCCGGCGCGTTCCCAGGCGCGCTGCATGAGTTCCTGCGCCAGCCATGCCTTGGCGGGAATGTAGGCTCCCTGGCCAAACTGCCAAAAACCGAGACAAAGGACACAGGCCATGATCCAGCTCAACTTCGATCTAGGATGCCAGCGCATGAGTGATCCTCCATCGCCATCGCCTGATGCAGAGCAACAGCAATGCGGCAAGAATCAACGCCAGCCCCCGCAGCTGTAGCAACGTGGCATTCGTCGCAGTCCCCGGGAAACCGAAGATGGCGTTCGTGCTCTGCCCATAGGGCATCAGGTTCGGCACCTGCTCCTTGCTCAGCGGGTCGCCCGCCGGCCGCACGGGTGTCTTGTCGACAGCCACGAGGCTCGTGTACTTGCTCACCAGGTGGTGTGCGAGCGCCGTGTCGATGATCGACTTGCGGATCAACTCTGCATCGGCGCCGCGCCGTTCCTCATCACGCAGCGCGGCAATCCTGGCGCGCGCCCAAAGCGCTGCGATGCCGGGGTCGTCGTCCTTGCTCAGGAGCGATAGCTGGCGTGTCCAGGCACCGCCCGCCGAATCGCCACTGATGCTTACCTCGTCACCGGGTTGAAACCCGTTCGATGCGCGCGCCTTGACCGTTACGGGCTCACCGAGATACAGGTCGGGGACGATATTTGGATAAAGTTCGATCACCGCGCCACCGGGCCAGGTGACGTTGATGTTGGTGACCTGCGGGTATTCGAGCTTTTTGAACAACCTGTCCATCTTCTCGCCCACTTCATGCAACGCGCTGATGACTTCGAACGTGCCACGCCCGAGTTCAGCGGACTTGCGCATGAACCAGCTGTTTGGCGCCGAACCGATGCCGACGGTAAAGAGCCGGGCTGCGCCGAGATCCTGTTCAATGAGCGTATACAGCTCTTCCTCATTACCGACGCTGCCGTCTGTGATGAAAATGATTTGACGCAAATGCGACTCGCTCGGACGGGAACGCAGCGCGCGCTCGAGGGCCGGGCGCATATTGGTACCGCCGTTTGCCTGCAGTGCGCGAACGAAACCCTCCGCATTACTGATGTTGAGCGCATTGGCGGGCACGCTCCGGCTATGAAGCGCTCGCGTGTACGAATTGAATTCGATGATATTGAAGCGATCGTTGGCTTGCAGCCCGCCGAGCGCGCGCAGCAATGCCTTCTTCGCCTGCTCGATGGATACACCGTGCATGGATCCTGAGGTGTCGACGATGAAGATCATTTCCCGCGGCATCATCATCGGCACCGCGTCGGTCGGGTTCGGCGGCATCACCATCAACAGGTAATGCGGCTCACCGCCTATTGTTTCGGTGAACGCCATGGCTCGCGGTGCGGCCGAGGGGACCGGTCGCCACAGCAACTCGAAGTCATGATCCATCGGCGCCGTGCCGCCCGCCAGAGTCACGCCATACTGGCCCTGATCCTCGCTGATGTTCACCGGGTGATAGCGGCTTGCGATGACCTCGAGCGGCATGCCAGCATCCACGCTCGCACTTAGCGAAATACGGTGCCCTCTTGAAGCCGCGATCATCGGCGGTGTGATGAGTGACGCGTCTGCAACCCGGGTCGTGTCCGGTGACCAGCCGCTGCCCTGACGATCGGGCAGTGGCGAGCCGGGAATAAAGCGCGGCGTCAGCGTCATCGGGAAGCGAATGCTGAATGTGCCCTCGTCGTAACGTATGTCTTCCAGGTACTCGATCTCGACCGCGACCAGCTCACCGGGCGCGATGTTCGCCACCGACGTCGTAAACAGGTTGGCGCGCTGTTGCTGGACAAGGCTCGCTTTCTTGCCCTGTTCGCGAGCTCGCTCATATTCCTTTTTCGCCTGCTCCTTTTCACGTATTTCTCCTTCGATAAAGCGGTCCCCGACATGCAGGCGCATGCGGTCCACGGCGGCCTTGTCGGGTAGCGGGAAAACATAGACGCCTTCCACCCATTCACTACCGTCGTTACGGAACTCCTGCCTCACAGACACCCGCGCAACCAGGCCGTTGACGCTCATGTCGACGTCGGTATTCAGCAAGGTGGCCGTGACATAGCCCTCCTGCATGCGCATCAGCAGGCTGCCTGACTGCATTTGCGCCGGCGTCGGCCCTTCGGCACGTAACGGCGATGTCCAGAGGCTCGAGAACGTGAGTGTGAGCAGAATCAGGAACGGTTGTGATCGTGGCATCGCGGCTCTCCCTTCAGCGTTGCAACGATTCAAGCAATCCAATACGCCGTGGCGTGGACCACGGCATGGCAATGCACCGGCGTAATGTGGCAAATTGTGGCCTCCCTGAAGGAGATAAACGTGGCAAAGCGCATCGCTATCGTCGAGGACGAGGCGGCAATCCGGGACAACTACGCAGCGGCGTTTCGCCGCGAGGGTTACGCAGTCGATGCCTATGATTCCCGGGCGCCGGCGCTGGAGGCATTTGCCGCACGATTGCCGGATCTCGTCGTTATCGACATCAACCTGAAAGACGATGTCGAGGGCGGCTTCGAACTGTGCCGTGTACTGCGGGCGCGCGCCGCCGACCTGCCGATCATTTTCCTGACGGCGCGGGACAGTGAATTCGACGCCGTGTCGGGGTTGCGTCTCGGCGCTGACGACTACCTCACAAAGGACATCAGCCTGCCGCACCTGATGGCGCGAATCGCCGCACTATTCCGCCGGCTCGATGCGCTTCAACAACCACAAGGCAGCGAAGGCCGCATTACCCGCGGCGATCTCGAAATCGACACGGATCGAATGACGGTGCAGTGGCGCGATATCGCGGTCGGCCTGACGTTGACGGAATTCTGGCTCGTGCACGCGATGGCGCGTTACCCCGGACACGTGAAGAACCGTCAGCAACTCATGGACGCCGCACAAGCCGTGCTCGATGACAACACGATCACCTCTCACATCAAGCGCATTCGGCGCAAGTTTCTCGCCATCGACGCCGACTTCAATTCCATCGAGACCGTCTACGGCATGGGCTATCGCTGGCTAGCCGGCTGATACCGGACTTGCGATGAATCTCAAACGGCAGTTGCTCCTCGTCAGCCTGCTGACGCTCGTGCTGCCGTGGGCCGGTTGCGAGTTCATTCGCAAAACCGAGACTGCGCTGCGTGAGACTCAGCAACAGATGCTGTCGGGTACGGCGCGGGCCGTTGCCGAGTCGCTCGGTCGCTACCCCGAGGAGTTTCCTCCAGGCGTGGGCGCCGGGCACCTGTATGGCGACCAGTTGTACGGCCATCGACTCGATATGCAACCGGCCATCGACGGCTACTTCGATGACTGGCCCCTCGAGCCGGATTCACTCAGAACGATTCGCGGTACTGACGGCCCCATTCGCTTTGCAATCGGCCTTTACGATCGCTGGGCGTTTCTGTATGCCGAAGTAAGCGATCGCAAGATCGTCTACGCCACGCCATCAACGCTTGCGCTGGACGACGGGCCCGAGTACGCCGACCGCGTGATGCTGGTGAGCGCGAATCCGCCGATCCTGAGCGAGACGATCGTGTTTGCTGCGGAGGCGCCCGGTCCGATCGTCACGTACATTCGGACCACGTTCGGTTTCGCGCCGGAACCCACGGTGCAGGCACGCTGGCAGGACGTGCCCGGTGGTTACCATATAGAGGCGCGCATACCGGCGAACCTGCTCGGCACACACCTCGGCGTCACCGTCGTCAATACGTCGAGCGCGAACGACGCCGGAATCCGCAGTTCCAGTTTCATCGCGCAAGTGCCGGGGCTGTTTGCCACAATCTCACCCTACCTGACCGAAATCGCCGGGAACCTCGTGCAACGCGGCATGCGTATGATCGTTACCGATCACGGCGGCTGGCGTATCGCCGTGGTGGGCGATCCGGGGATCGCGCCGGAACAAGCGCAAGGCCCCGTCTCCAGCTGGCTGCGCGTCGCCTATAACGCACTCGTCGAGCCGGGCACGGAACCGGCGTTCGCGGAACCCGACCCGACCGGCCGGGAACAGCAGCCCTATATCGTCACCGCTCTCAACGGCAAGCGGTCGGCGAGCTGGTTTCGCAGCCAGGAGAGCGGCCGTGCGATCGTCGCCGTTGCCGAGCCCGTAAGCAGTGACGGGGCAACCATCGGAACCGTCGTCTTGCAACAGGGTACAAACGCGATCCTCAGCCTGACCAACCAGGGGCTCGCACGCCTCATGAACGTGACAATTATAACGACACTGCTGGTCGCCGCTGCGTTGCTCGGCTATGCGACCTGGTTGTCGCGGCGCATCCGGCGTTTGAGTGTTGCCGCGGAAGATGCTCTCGATAACGATGATTTGCGCAAGGAATTACCGAGTGGCGATTCCGGTGACGAAGTCGGCGATCTGTCCCGCAGCTTTTCTCACGTATTGAGTCAGCTTGCAGATTACAACGACTACCTGCGCTCGCTGGCGTCAAAACTGTCGCACGAACTTCGCACACCATTGGCGATAGTGACCTCGTCACTCGAAAATCTCGAACACGAAACGTTGACAGAGGCGTCGGCAAGTTACACCGCACGCGCCAAAGACGGCGCAGATCGATTGCGCCGCATACTCAGTGCCATGAGTGAAGCGAGCCGCGTCGAGGAACTGATGGAGCATGCCGAAGCCGAGCCGTTCGATCTTCGTGCTGTTCTTGATTCAACGGTCAGTGCCTATCGCGATGTTTACGACAATCGTCGCTTCGCATTCGACAGCGAACTCGACGAAGCGATTGTCATGGGGTCACCGGAACTCGTGATTCAGATGCTCGACAAGCTCGTCGACAACGCAGCCGACTTCAGTTTGGACAATGACGTCATCACGATCAGTCTCGGTCTCGATGGTTCCGATTTCGTGCTCGGGGTGCACAATCCCGGACCACCGTTACCCGAACGCATGCGAACGCAGTTGTTCGACTCAATGGTGTCGGTACGATCGGGTGGTGACAACAAACACCTTGGCCTCGGCCTTTACGTGGCGAAGCTCATTGCAGAGGGACACGGCGGCCGGATAACGGCCGGGAACACCGACGATGGCGTCAGATTTTCAGTCTCTGTGCCGGTTGCTGACTCGAATGGTCACTAGGTCGGTCGTAACCTGAAAAGGGCCGGACAATGCCGGCCCAAGCGATTTCTTTTTTCGACTTACTCGGCCTTTTTCCCTTTGGCCTTATCGTCGAGGTTTGCGTCGTGTTGCTTTGCGCGCACCTGCATCTTTTCCTGATGCTGCGCGAGGAAGCGGGTGCGTTGCTCCGAATCGGACTCGACCAGCCGCAGCTGCTCACGGTACTGATTTCGCTCCTGAACGCTCATGAGCTCATTGCCATAGATACCTTGATCGCCGAGTTTCGCGGAATCCGGCGCGTGTGTTCTGTCCCGATCCCGATCACGGTCTTGTGAAGGATTCTCGATGCGGTCACGATCACGCATGCGGTCCCTGTCAAAGTCTGACTGCCCACGCTCGACCTGGGCACGATCCCTCGGCTGATCCGCACCGCGCCCCTGACCCTGGCCTTTCGCGATTCCGGTCAGCGGTGCCAAAACAAGTACGGCGGCGATAAGCGCGCCGATTCCAGTTACCGTTCTCATGATAGTTCTCCTGTAAGCCCCCACAATCAGGAAAACGCTGCAGCAAGCCGCTCGTTGACAATCGTTGTCTAGGTATTTTCTCGCATTGACGGCTGATTGACAGCTATCCGGTACAGTAGCACCGCAACTGCAGCCAACATGAGGAGCCCCAGCCAGCCGCCGAAATGCATCGTCCCCGGCAGCGCAAGAACATCCCCGGAACCGACCACAACGATCGGTATCGCGATGAAAATTCCCATCAGCGCCTCGCCCGTGATCAGGCCGGCCGAGAACAGGGTACCTTTCTGGTGAATGCGTTCGCGATCGCCCTCGCTATCACCGGGCGGGAATTGCCGCTCCACGAGGTGCGCGACAAGCCCGCCCGCGAAGATCGGCACGCTCAACTCTATCGGCAGGTAGATGCCCACCGCACAGGCCAGCACGGGCGCGCGCCAGGCCGCGCCGCTTTTCTTCAGAAACTCGTCGATGACAATGATCGCTACACCGATTGCCGCCCCGATGCCGATCATCCCCCACGGGAGTTCGCCGCCGAAAATGCCCTTGGCAACCGACGCCATCAGGTTCGCCTGCGGCGCGAGCAGCGGGTTGGGGTGCGTCTCGGTCGGCACGCCGATACCGTAGGCCTGTGCCAGCAGGCTAAGCACCGGAGCCATGATGAACGCACTCGACACACCACCGACCGCGAGCATGAGCTGCTGTTTCCAGGGCGTGGCGCCGAGCATGTAGCCGCATTTCAGGTCTTGCAGGTTGTCACCACCGATGCATGCGGCGCAGCACACGACTGCACCGATCATGATGGTGGCGACCGCACCGATCTCTGAGTCGCGTCCGAGCAATACGGCCAGCACCAATGCCGCGAAAAGAATAGTCGCAATCGTCAGGCCCGATACCGGGTTATTCGACGAGCCCACGAGGCCCGCCATGTAGGCCGACACCGAAACAAACAGGAAGCCCGTGACGATCATGATGATCGTCATCGGGATACTGACCAGCCACTGGCCGACGATGGCCTGGTAGAGCACCAACAGCGGTAACGCGAACAACACCGTGCCGATCAGGATGTAGCGCATCGGCAGATCGCGCTCGGTGGCGGGCACGGCCACGCCGTCGCCGCCGTGGTCGACCGACAGGCCGCTCCTGATGCCGGACACCAGCGAATGCCGCAACGAAATCAGCGTCCATATGCCGCCTGTCAGCATCGCGCCGACGCCCAGGTAGCGAATCTGTGAGGACCAGATCGCGTAGGCCGCATCCTCGGCGCTTGCGGCGGCCAGCTCGACGCTAAGCACAAGCTCTGCTGCC
>DAOWGY010000099.1 GCA_030641695.1 Gammaproteobacteria bacterium | reverse complement strand
CTTCGACAGGTAGGACTGCTCGATGCCCATGGCGTCGGCCAGTTCCGGCTGGGTGAGGCCTTTGTCCTGTCTGAGTTGCCGTATTCTGTCGCCGAAGTTCATCGTTGTCTCCTATGGTCGGATGATGACCATAGTCTTCGGTATTCATGCATGCATAGGAACATGAATATACAAGAATAGTCGTGAATAAACGGACATTGTTATGCTATGCGCATGTGTCTTCTCGTGATCTCGATTCAGCAACACCCGAACTTGCCGCTTATCGTCGCGGGCAATCGCGACGAGTTTCATGCGCGGCCGACGCAGCATGCACATTGGTGGCCGGATCATCCCGATATCGTCGGCGGCCGCGACCTGCAAGCGGGTGGCACCTGGCTTGCGATGCATCGCAACGGCCGCTTTGCGACCGTCACCAACTACCGCGACGCGAAACGAGAGCGCGCCGGGTTGCGGTCGCGCGGCCAGCTGATCACGGACTTTCTCACCACGGACAAGGCACCGCTCGAATACCTGCAATCGATCGACGGTGAGCGCTATGCAGGCTTCAATTTAGTGGTTGCCGATCGCGACATTGCCGGTTACCTCTCGAACCGTGGTGCAGCGCTACGCGAACTGCCGCCCGGCCTGTACGGGCTCAGCAATGCAACGCTCGATGACCCTTGGGCCAAGGTTACCCGGACCAAGGCGCAGCTTGCGTCTTTGATCGAAGACAATCAGGTCAATGAGACGAGCCTTTTGCGATTACTCGACGATCGCGACAAGGCGTCGAGTAACGAAGTGCAGACGAACGGCCTGACATTCGCCATGGCGCACGCGCTGACCGCACCGTTCATCGTGTTGCCGGAGTACGGCACGCGCTGTTCGACAGTGCTTACTGTCTCCGACTCCGGTGCGGTGCGCTTTGTCGAACGGCGCTTCGACGAGCAGGGCCGAACCTCCGGCGAGTCGACGTTCGCTTTCGAATCAACTGGCGTAGACGGACAGTAGCCAGGTACGAATGTCGCTGATTTCATCTGCACACACTGCGTGTGCCATCGGGTAATCGTGCCACTCGACATTAAAGCCGGCCTCGATCAATTTGTCCGCCGACGTGCGACCGTATTGCAGCGGTACCATCGGATCGAATTGGCCGTGCGCGATGAACACCGGCGTCGAGGTGTCGAGGTTGTCGCCTTCGAGCGCACCTGGCAGCGCCAGCCAGGACGATAGCGCCATAAGTCCGGCCAACTTTCGCGTCGACCGGAGCGCAGTGTTGATTGCGATCGCACCGCCCTGGGAGAAACCTGCGACCAGGATGTTGCCCGCATCGATGCCACGCTCCACCTCGCGATCGATAAGCGCATCCAGTATTGCACTGCTGTCGGTGATACCGGCCTCATCGACAGGGCCGTCGCGGTCCAGGGAAACGATGTCATACCAGGCCCGCATGGCCATCCCGGCGTTGATCGTAACGGGACGAACGGGCGCGTGCGGAAACACGAATCGCAGACTGAGCGATTCGGGCAAGCGCAACTCGGGAACGATTGCTTCGAAATCGTGCCCGTCTGCGCCGAGACCGTGCAACCAGATGACGCTGCCGGAAGGGTCTGACCCGGTTTCGATTTCGACGGTTTCTGGAATTGCCATTCGTGATCCTTATCGTTGCAGCGCCTCTCGAGGCGCTGCAACGGAAAAATGCGGTTCGACCCTACTTAATCAGCCGGAACGGGGCAACAAATCCTTGACGGGATATGTGCATTCTGGTATTTCTATGCGCATATTTATGCGGATCAGGTCATGCCGAACGCCAACAGCGATCAAATCGAGCGACGCAAAGCAATTCGCGAGCTCCTGGGCCAGGGCCCCGTCCCGACTCAGCAGTCGCTCGTCGCCGATCTCAGCCGGCTCGGCTTTGTGGCGACGCAATCCAGTGTCAGCCGCGATCTGCGGGAACTGGGTGCCATCAAGACAGCGCAAGGTTATGAACTGGCGCAAGCTGACCATTCGGCCGAGTCCGAATTGCATGCCGTCGGCGAGTTCGTTCGGGCGATCAGCCCAGCGGGTGCGCACCTGCTCGTGATTCGAACGGCCATAGGCGCTGCGCAAAGGGTTGCGCTTGCGCTCGATCGCGTCGACTGGCCGGAGATTGTGGGCAACATAGGCGGTGACGACACCGTTTTCGTTGCCACGGACTCCGCGAACCACCAGAAAATCCTCGCCGCGAAAATCCAGCGCATCGTCGGGCGCTGATTTTCGCCTTTCCGGAGTTCCCTTGTGAGCAAAGACCAGACCCCAATCATCCTTGCATTTTCCGGTGGACTCGATACGTCGTTCTGTGTGCCGTGGCTCAAGGAGATCTATGGTCGCGAGGTCGTAACGGCGACGGTCGACACGGGTGGCATCGACGCCGACGCCGCCCGGCAACTCGAAGAGCGCGCGTATGCGCTCGGCGCCACGGAACATGTGCTGATCGACGCAAAACAGGACTTCTTCGACTTCGTCATTCGGCATCTCATCGCCGGCAACGTACTGCGTGGCCATGCCTACCCATTGTGCGTCGGCGCCGAGCGCGGGCTGCAAGCCGCTTGCCTGGCACAGATCGCGAACGAGCGTGGCGCGACTACGGTGGCCCATGGCTGCACGGCGGCTGGCAACGACCAGGTCCGGTTCGAGGTTGCGTTACGGACGCTGAGCCCGGAGCTCGAGGTGCTGGCGCCGGTTCGCGACAACAGCTGGGTCCGGGACGAGCAGCTCGCGTATCTCGAAAAACGGAGTCTGCCATTGCCTGCGCAGGGCTCCGCGTATTCGATCAACCGCGGTCTTTGGGGCATCACGATCGGTGGCAAGGAAACACTGACGTCGCAATACTCCATTCCCGAGGATGCCTGGGTGGTGTCGACGGACGCGTTTTCGAATCCGCTCGAGGCAACGCAGCATACGCTCGACTTCGAATCCGGTATTCCGGTTGCACTCGATGGTGACAAACTGTCGCCCGTGGCGCTGATCGAAGCGCTTGAAACTCTAGCCGGTGGCTACGGCATCGGTCGCGGCATTCATCTCGGCGACACCGTGCTTGGTACCAAAGGGCGCGTAGCGTTCGAGGCACCGGCTGCGATTACCTTGATTGCGGCGCATCGCGAACTCGAGAAGCTCGTGCTGAGCGCGCAGCAGTCGCGCGTTAAGGACGGTATCGCCTCGATCTATGGCGACTTCGTTCACGAGGGCAAGCAGCTCGACCTGGTCTGCGCCGACATCGAAGCCTTGCTCATATCGTCGCAGCAGCGTGTGTCCGGGTGCGTGAAATTCACCTTGCGTCCGGGGTCATTGTTCATCGACGGCGTCGACTCGCCGCATTCACTGCTCGCAGCAACAACGGGCGTATACGGTGAGTCGGCCGGCGAATGGACCCCTTCCGATACGCTCGGCTATGCGCGCATCCTGTCATTGCCCGGCTCACTGCAGACGCGGGCGGCGGGGGACTGAGTGTGCGAACCGTCGTCGTCGACAAAGTTTCCTCGGTCGCACAACACAGCGACCTCGGGCACGAATTGCGGCTGTCACCCGACATCCCCTGCGAGGAAGGGGTGCTCGTGGCCGTGCGGGTTCTGAACAACAAGACGCGGTACAACCAGCTCGAGCTGACTTCCGGGCGCATGGCGACGGTCAATCAGGGTGACGTCGTGGTCGGCGCGCTGGGTCACCGCAAGGCATTGCTGGGTTATTCCGGGCATCTGCCGACGGCTCTCGCTGTTGGCGACACGATTCAGCTTCTCAACATCGGCGGCGTGCTCGGCGTGTGCGACTCGGCCAATCCGGACGTCGGACTACCGTTCGACTGCGAAGTGCTCGGTACTGTGCTGCACTTTCCCTACCTCGGTGAACGCATCGGAGTACCGGCCAGGGCAGGTGAGCAGACCTTCGATGGAGACGCAACGTTGAATACCAACGGCGTCCCCGTTATTGCGCTTGCCGGCACCTGCATGGACTCGGGCAAGACGGCCGCTGCGTGCGCGATCGTCGGCCGCTTGCGGCATCGCGGTTTTCACGTCGCTGCGTGCAAGGCAACAGGCGTGTCATTACGGCGCGATATTCTCGCGATGGAGGACGCCGGCGCCACGGAGACGATGATCTTCTCTGACCTCGGCATCGTGACCACGACGGCTGAGAACGGTCCAGCCCTGACACGTGCATTGCTTACGACGCTCGCCGGCCACCGACCGGATGTCATCGTTCTCGAACTCGGCGACGGACTGCTCGGCGCATACGGTGTCGAAGCCATTCTCTCCGATGCATCGATTCGTGACGCGCTCACCGCCGTCGTGCTGTGTGCCAACGACCCGGTCGCGGCATGGGGCGGCGCCAGGATCCTGCGAGAGCAGTTCGACATCGAGCCCGCCGTAGTTACCGGTCCCGCGACCGACAACGCCGTCGGCGTCGATCAGATTTCCGAGCGACTCGAGTTGACCGCCATCAATGCTCTTTCGAATGGCGTCGCTCTTGGTGACCACATAGCCGATACGGTACTGGGGACATCATCGTGAGTTCGATCCCTGCGGTCGTACTGGGCGCCACCGGCTATGTCGGCGGCGAATTACTGCGACTGATCGCCGGGCATCCGAACTTTGATCTCCTGGCCGCAGTGTCGGAGAGCCGTGCCGGCGATCCAGTCGCCGACGTATTCGCGCATCTCTTCCCCGCGTATGGCGATACGCCGTTCGCTGCACATGACACCTGGCTCGACCGCGTCGAGCCAGGCTCACAACTGGCGCTTTTTTCGGCGGCACCGCATGGCGCATCCGCAGCGATGATCGCGAAGTGCCTCGCTGCCGTTGAGAGCAAGAACATCGACGTGCACATCGTCGACGCATCCGCGGACTTTCGATACGCCGATCAGGCAGCCTATGAAGCTGTCTACGGCACCCCTCACGGCGCGCCGGAGCTGCTCGACGCTTTTGTCTGCGCGGTTCCCGAGCATCTTGCCGATACCGACGCACAACACGTCGGCCATCCGGGCTGTTTCGCGACCGCCATCCTGCTGGCGGCGGTGCCTTTGTTGCAGTCTGGCCTCACCAAGGCTGAGTTATTCGTGACGGGCATTACCGGCAGCACGGGTTCCGGTCGCAGCCTGCAGCCTGGAACACATCATCCGGAACGTCACAGCAACCTGTATGCCTACAAGCCGCTGGTCCATCGCCACGCGCCCGAAATTGCGAGTCTCGCCGCGGCAGCGTCGGGTCGCGAAACGCAGGTTAACTTCGTTCCTCACTCCGGACCCTACGCACGCGGCATCTTCGCGACCATCCAGACGAAAGCGACAACAAGTGTTTCTTTCGACGAACTACTCGCTGTCTTCGAGCATACCTACGCAAACACCCCGTATGACCGCATCACGGACGGCTCACCGAAGCTCTATAACGTCGTCGCAAGCCACATGTGCGAAGTTGGCATTTCGGTTACGGACGACACCGTGGTGGT
>DAOWGY010000290.1 GCA_030641695.1 Gammaproteobacteria bacterium | reverse complement strand
GGTGATCCGACGATCACCGCGAACGACTGTTTTCGCCCGGTGTCCCGATACTGGGACCGCATTACACGGCCAGAACAGTTGTTGCAAACGCTGCCACAAGCAATATCGGTGCTGACAGACCCGGTCGATTGCGGGCCGGTTACTCTGGCTCTGCCACAGGACATCCAGACGCAAGCGTACGAATATCCGGAGACGTTTTTCGAAGGCGTGACTCATCGTCTGCTGCGGCCGGCACCTGACGAGAATGAACTCGCTGTGGCCGTCGAGGTTTTGCAGGCCGCCAGGAACCCGCTGATCGTCGCAGGTGGTGGTACACATTATTCGGGGGCGGCCAAGTCACTTGCCGCCTTTGCATCCAAACACGGAATTCCAGTTGCAGAAACGCAAGCCGGTAAAGGTGCACTGACTTGGGAACATGAGTGTAACGTCGGCTCGATCGGCGTGACAGGATCCAGCGCTGCAAATGCGCTCGCTGTCGATGCCGATCTGATCATCGCTGTCGGCACCCGTTTACAGGACTTCACCACGGGTTCCGGCTTACTGATTGGCAGCCCGAATGTACCGATACTCAGTATCAACGTTGCGCGTCACGACCTGGCTAAACGCGGCGCAACTACACTCCGCGGTGATGCACAGCGTTGTCTGCAGGACCTTGACAGCGCACTCGGAGACTCAAACGTTTCTCCTGCATGGACATCGTCTGTGAAGAAGCTTCGCAGCGATTGGAATGCGGCAGTCGATACCGTTACAGCAGACAGCAACAATACGCCACCGTCGGACGCCGAAGTCCTGGGCGCTGTGAATCACCACTTTGCGACCGGCGCGACCGTTGTTTGTGCGGCTGGCGGGCTGCCCGGTGAATTGCACAAATTGTGGCGTGCGAGCGATACGGACGCGTACCACGTCGAGTACGGCTACTCGTGCATGGGCTACGAGATTGCTGGCGGTATCGGCGTCAAGATGGCGCATCCTGACAGGGAAGTCGTTGTCATGATCGGTGATGGCAGCTACCTGATGCTGAACTCGGAAATCGCGACTTCCGTCGCAATTGGCACAAAACTGATCATCGTTGTCCTCGATAACCGTGGCTTTGGTTGCATCAATCGTCTACAAACATCCCTGGGAGGTCGCGGCTATAACAACCTGTTGCAGTCGAGTTATGCCAACCCGCAACAAGCACCTGACATCGACTACGCGCAGCATGCCGCTGCATTAGGCGCGCACGCTGAAAAGGTCGTATCGATTTCGGATCTCGAGGCCGCGTTAGGTCGCGCGCAGAGCGCCGATCGAACTGCAGTTGTCGTCATCGAGACAGACCCTTTGCCTTCAACCCAGGAAGGAGGCACCTGGTGGGACGTGCCAGTTGCCGAGGTCTCCGGTAGTGCGGATGTCGTCGACGCCTCCATCAAGTATCGCGACCAACAAGAGAAGCGCTGAATGATGAGATCTATCGGCATCAACCCGATCACGTGGAGCAACGATGACTTGCAAAGCGTCGGCGGCGATATCAGCCTGGCAACCTGCCTGACTGAAGCGGCGGCCGCAGGGTACGCGGGTATCGAGCTCGGCCACAAGTTTCCACGAGACGCGTCAGTGCTCAAACCACTGCTCGACGATCACGGGCTTGCTCTCGTTTCCGGCTGGTACAGCGGACAATTGCTCGAGCGCGACGCGCGCAGCGAAATCGAATCGATGCAGGGTCATTCGTCACTGCTCACTGACATGGGTTGCGATGTCCTCATCTTCGCCGAGGTGACTGGCTGCATCCACTCAGCGCAGGACGTTCGACTGTCACGACGACCGAGCATCTCAGCTTCTGACTGGAAGCAATTCGGGAAAAGGATGTCGGAGGTTGGCAAGGCCTGCACCATACAAGGAGTCAAGCTCTGCTACCACCATCACATGGGAACTGTCGTGCAATCGGCGGCCGATATTGATGCGCTGATGCAAGAGACCAGCGAAGATGTATTCCTGCTGCTTGATACTGGCCATGCATACTTTGCCGGGGCGGATCCCGTGGCGCTCGCAAAGCAATACGCAGATCGCGTCGGCCACTTGCACTGCAAAGACGTGCGCGAGGCCGTCATGCACCGGTGCCTGAACAGAGACAGCAGTTTTCTCGATGCGGTCCTCGAGGGCGTGTTTACGGTGCCCGGGGACGGCTGTATTGACTATCCCGGCGTTTTTTCGGCGCTCAACGCCGTAGGCTATGACGGTTGGGTTGTCGTCGAGGCAGAGCAGGATCCGAGCGTCGCGACTCCCGCCAGGTACGCGCAACTGGGTTACAAGAACCTGACTCTATTCGCCCAGCAGGACGCGGCCTAGTTCGTCATAAACGCCAGGCGCTGCCGCCAGCACCAGACTGCCTTTGATCATCGCCTCGTCATTCGGAAGGCAGTCGTTGATGATCGCGCCGGCCTCCTCGATAATCACGATGCTCGCGGCGAAATCCCAGGAATTCATGTGCGGTTCGAAGTATCCGATCAGGCGACCGGCGGCGACGTAAACGAGACTTAGCGCGCCACTACCACTGCGATGATACATGCCTTCGGCATGCATGAGCCGGGTCAGCGGCCTCAGCGTATCTTCCGGAGTCACTCTGTTGGAATAACCGACGCTGACGAGCCCGTCGAGCAGGCTCGTCG
>DAOWGY010000330.1 GCA_030641695.1 Gammaproteobacteria bacterium | reverse complement strand
GCTGGTCGAAGTAGCCGATCTCGAGGTTGGTGCCGTGCTTGAGGGTGCCCGTTTGCGGCGCTCGGCGGCCTCCTTCCTGCGTTTGTTAATCTCGTAGGGATTATCGGTGACGGCCAGCTGCTTGCCCTGCCGAACCCAGTCACGGTATCCGCCGACGTACTCCTGGATGCGGCCGTCTTCCTCGAACACGATCGTGCTTGTCACGACGTTGTCGAGAAACTCACGGTCGTGGCTCACGACGATCAGGGTGCCGGCGTACGCACAAATTTTCTCCTCGAGCACTTCGAGCGTTTCGATATCGAGATCGTTGGTGGGCTCATCGAGCACGAGCAGGTTTGCGGGCCGGGTAAAAAGCTTCGCGAGGATCACACGATTTCGTTCTCCGCCAGAGAGTGATTTTGCCGGTGTCATCGAGCGCTCCGGGCTGAACAGGAAGCCCTTGAGATAGCCGACGACGTGGCGGTCCTTGCCGTTCAGCCTGATGTAGGTGCGGCCCTCGCCGACGTTGTACGCGACGCTCTTTTCCAGGTCGAGCGTCTGTCGCAGCTGGTCGAAGTAGCCGATCTCGAGGTTGGTGCCGTGCTTGAGGGTGCCCGTTTGCGGCTCGAGTTGCCCCAGCAACAGTCGCAATAGCGTTGTCTTGCCAACACCGTTGTTGCCGATCAGCCCGATGCGGTCGCCGCGCATTATCTTGATCGAGAAGCCCTCGATCAGGGGCTCGTCGTCATAGCGATAGCTGACGTTTTTCGCGCGAATGACCTTGCGGCCGGACTGTTCGGATTCTTCGATGTGAATGCGCGCCTTGCTGTCGCGCGACATGCGTTGCGCGCGTTCCTCACGCATTTTCATGAGCGTCCTCGCCCGGCCTTCATTGCGGGTTCGCCGGGCTTTGATGCCCTGGCGAATCCACACTTCCTCTTCTTCGAGTTTCTTGTCGAAGCGCGCGTTCGCAGCGTCTTCGTCCTCGAGCGCTTTTTCCTTGCGCCTGAGATAGTTATCGTAGTTGCCGGGCCAGCTCGTCAACCGGCCGCGATCAATTTCCACGATGCGCGTCGCGAGCCGTTGCAGAAAAGCGCGGTCGTGAGTAATGAACATCACCGCACCCGGGTAGGCGTAGACGCGATCCTCGAGCCACTTGATGGTCGCAATGTCGAGGTGATTCGTCGGCTCGTCCAGTAGCAACAGATCCGGCTTCTGCACGAGCGCCTTCGCCAGCGCGACACGGCGTCGCCAGCCACCCGACAGCTCGTTCATTTTCTTGTCTACAGGCAGATTCAGGTCACTGACGACCGTATCCACGCGTTGTTCGATATGCCAGCCTTCGTGGGCGTCGATTTTCGCGTGCAGGGCTTCCAGTTCGAGCATGCTCTCCTTGTCGAGATCGAGCTTCGAGCGGCGCTTGTAGTCCTCGAGCAGTACTTCGATCTCGTTCAATCCGGAACGCACGACGTCGCGCACCGACTGATCCATGGCGTCGGGCAGTGTTTGAGAAAGCTGGCTGATGACGAGGCTGCCCTGTCGGGTGATCTCGCCACGATCGGGTTCCAGCTCACCACTGATCAGTTTCAGCGTCGTGGATTTGCCCGCACCATTGCGGCCGATCAGGCACACGCGCTCGCCGGTTTCGATGACGAGTCCGGCTTTGGTCAGGATCTTCTGATCCCCGAACTGCAGGGACACTTCATCAAATCTCAGTAGGGACATTTGGCAAACCGTTGCAGCGCTTCTTGAAGCGCGACTGGATTATGGCGAAAACCGGGTACGATTGGTATTTACCGTAGTCGCGCTTCGAGAAGCGCTCCAACAGGAGGCATTGATGAACGAAGACCGTTTCGTCGACATTGAGACCAAGCTCGCTCACCAGGAGCACCTGCTCCTCGAACTTAATGACGTCATCACAAAACAACAGGAAAAGATCATGCGTCTCGAGGGGCTGTGTGACTCAATTGTCGAGCGGGTTCGCTCGCTGAGCGAGGCGGCGCCGGTCGACGCGAATGCCGACGAAGTACCGCCTCATTATTGATCGAGTGGGTCGTTTCTAACCCGCATATCGAGTTGGCTGCGTTCACGTATAGTGTCGACCAAGGCCATGCCGGAGGGAAAGTCATGTCGTCGAAATCAGGACTGATTCTCATGTGGCTGCTGCTGCCAATGGCAGCGCAATCCGCCGATGTTTTCGTGCCCGATGAATTGCAGGGCTGGCAGGACTGGGTGTTGCACGACCAGGAACACCGCGATTGTCCTTTTTACTTCAACAGCACCAGCCCGGACCGCAACAACTTCGTCTGTGCCTGGCCAGGGATGCTCGACGTCACTGTGGGTGCCGGGGCCGGACGCTTCACGCAGCAATGGACCGTTTATGCGCAAGAGGCGTGGGTGCCGCTGCCCGGTGACGCCGCTTACTGGCCGCACGAGGTAAGCGCGAATGGCAACGCGATCGAGGTAGTCGAACGCAACGGTATGCCGAGCGTGCAGCTGCAACCAGGCAGCTATCGTCTCTCGGGTACCTACACATGGGACGAGCGGCCGGCGGTACTGCGAGTGCCTGATCAAAGCGGGCTGATTACGCTAACAGTCAACGGCAGCCGCGTCGAACGGCCCGAGCGCAACGGCTCGGGGCTGTTTCTCGGCGAGCGGCAGCGCGAAACGAAAGCGCGCGACGCAGTGCGATCCGAGGTATACCGCCTGGTGTCTGACAGAATCCCCACGCGTCTCACGACAATCGTTAGCATCGATGTCGCGGGTGGGGTACGCGAGGAATTGTTCGGTCCTGCGTTGCCCGACGGGTTTACGCCGATGTCGATTCAGAGTGAGTTGCCCGCGCGACTCGAATCCGATGGCAAACTTCGAGTACAGGTGCGCCCGGGTCGCTGGATGATCACATTGACGGCCAGGGCGGCCGATGTCCTGAACGAGATCACGCTGGCGCAGCCGCAGACCAATCTTCCCGATACCGAGGTTTGGTCGTACCGTTCCATGGAACGCCTGCGCGTTACCGCAGTTGAAGGCCTGCCGCCGGTCGATCCGCGGCAGGCGCAGGTTCCGGATCAATGGCGTCAGATGCCCGCGTTCCGAATCGAGCCTGGCGAGACGTTTACAATCACGGAGCGCAGCCGCGGCATCGTCGCGACCGACAACGAACTGGGCCTCAATCGCACGATGTGGCTCGACTTCGACGGTGACGGATTTGTTGTCAAAGACATGGTCAGCGGTCGTATGCGCAGCGACTGGCGGCTGGACATGGCGCCACCGTATGCGTTGCTCAGTGCATCCGAATCCGGCGAGAGCCTGCTGATAACGAAAGGCCAGGAGGAAGGCCTGACCGGTATCGAGGTTCGTTTCTCCAACGTCGATGTAACGACTCTCGGACGCAGTGAGACACGATCATCGATGCCAGTGACCGGATGGGAGAGCCGTTTCGCGAGTGTCGGCGCGCAGTTACATCTGCCGCCCGGGCACAAATTGTTTGCGGCCCCGGGCGCCGACAAGGCACCGGGCAGCTGGGTCAGCCAATGGCAACTGCTCGACTTCTTCCTGGTACTGATCCTGACGGTCGCCGCCTGGCGGCTGTTCGGCAGTACGGCCGGCATTATTGCCTTGCTTGCGCTGGCGCTAAGCTTCCACGAGCTCCATGCGCCCGCGTGGCTGTGGCTGAATCTCCTGGCCGCGATAGCGCTGATGCGAGTGGCGCCCGCAGGTCGATTGCAGCAGGCAGTTCGCGCCTACCAGGGTTTGAGTGTCATCGTGCTCGTCTTCGCGCTCGTGCCGTTTATTGCCGAGCAGCTTCGGGTTGCGATCTATCCGCAGCTCGAGTCGCAGTACGGTGCCGGTATGTACGGAGTTGCGAGCGACGTATCGTTCGACAGACCCGCATCGATGCCGATGAAAAGCCGCCCGGCCCTATTGGAAGTGGAGCCGAGGAGAAATGCACTGGAAGCTGACGCCATCGAGGAGATAACCGTTGCCGGTTCTATGGCCCAATATGACGCAGCGCCAAAGCGCTATTCGCGCTACGCGGCGAACGCGATCGTACAGGCCGGACCCGGCGTGCCCTCATGGCAGTGGAACACTTATCACCTCTACTGGAGCGGGCCCGTCGACGCGGACCAGACAATGCGACTCATAGTATTGCCTCGTTGGGCTGTCACGTTGTTGCGATTCATCCAGGTGGCCATGCTGCTGCTGTTCGCCGCTGTGCTGGCGGCCGAGATCCTGAACAGGCGCTGGTCGCTGCCCGGAGGGTTGAAGCTTGGCAGCGCGCAGGCTGCTGGCATGATTGCTGCGGGCATGCTGACGATCCTGATGAGCATTAGCCCGACGGCGGAAGCGCAAACGCCTGACAGCGAGCTACTGCGCGAACTGCAAACGCGGCTGCTGGCACCGCCTGACTGCGTACCGCGGTGCGCCGAAATCGTTGCGGCGGACGTCGATGTACGCGGTGACGCCGTGAGCATGACGCTGACGGTACACGCGATGGAGCAAGTCGCTCTGCCGTTGCCGGGTTCGGATCGAGGCTGGCGCCCGCAAGCGATCTCGCTCGACGGCTCTGCGGCCGCGCAGGTTTTGCGTGCACCCGACCGCGGCTTCTGGATACGCGTGACCCCGGGGCGTCATACCGTCGTGCTGCGAGGCAGCGCTCCGGCTGCTGACAGCCTGGAAATCCCGTTTCCGACACCACCGCGCGTCATCGAGGTCGACAGTGAAGGATGGTTCGTCGCGGGCGTTAAGGATCGCCGCCTGCTGTCGGGCTCTCTGCAATTGACCCGATTGCAAACAGAGCAGGGTGGCGAGGCGACTCCCAGGTGGGAGAGCAGCCGCTTCCCGGCGTTCGTCACTGTGGAACGCAATATCGAGTTCGACCTGGACTGGCGCATTCGGACTAGCGTGCATCGCCAGGCACCCATGCAGGGGGCGCTGACGCTGAATCTGCCCCTGATCGAGGGCGAGACCGTACTCAGCGAGCACATCACGGTGACTGACGGTCTCGCGCAGATCTCGATGAATCCGACGCAACGCAGCGTTTCCTGGGTCTCGAGCCTGCCGCGCAAGACACCACTGACGCTGTCCGCCGAGACCGGCGCACCGTGGAACGAGGTCTGGCGCGTAAGTGTTGGCAGTATCTGGAACGTGGAATTCAGCGGTGTTCCCGAGAGCGAGTCGGGGCAAGACAACGCGGGCGCCAGGGTTGCCGAGTTCCACCCCCGCGGCGGCGAACAGTTGACGATGACGGCAACGCGCCCCGACGCCAGTGCGGGAACGACGCTGGCCTTCGACGCCGTCAATCTCGTCGTGTCGCAAGGTGACCGCTCGAGCACGACTCAACTGACTCTGCGCTATCGCAGCACGCAAGGTGCACAACATGTCGTGCTATTGCCCGAAGACGCCGAGGTTACCGAGGTTCGCATCGATAATCGCGTGGAGCCCCTGCGTGCCGACGGACGCGAACTGACCTTGCCAATACTTCCGGGCAAACATTCGATCAACATCACCTGGCGTGATGCAACGGATGCCGGCAGCGTGGCGCATACACCGGATATCGACCTGGGCGCACCGGCCAGCAATATCACGATGAATCTGACCCTGCCGCAGAACCGCTGGTTGCTCGGTACCAACGGGCCACGCCTCGGTCCCGCCGTCCTGTACTGGTCCGAGCTGGCTGTCCTGATCCTGTTTGCACTGATTCTCGGCCGCATCGACTGGACGCCGCTGAAGACCTGGCACTGGTTGTTGCTGGGTCTCGGCTTCAGCACCTTCAACTGGCCCGTTCTCGGCGTGGTTGTACTTTGGTTACTGGCGAGCGGAGCCCGGGATCAGTGGCGTACGCGCGTCCCCTGGTGGCGCTATAACACGACCCAGGTGCTGTTCGCGGCGTTTACCGTGATTGCGTTGATGTCGATCGTGGTGAGCCTGCCCGGCGGATTACTGGGCATGCCCAACATGCAAGTCACCGGCAACGGCTCGTACGGCAATGCCCTGATCTGGTTCGCGGATCGCAGCGACTCGGTAATGCCGGTCGCGACCGCGTGGTCAGTGCCGATCTGGATTTACAAGGTTCTGATCCTGACGTGGGCGTTGTGGTTGAGTTTCGCTCTGCTGCGCTGGCTGCCTTGGGTCTGGCAGTGTTTTGCGAAGCAGGGTTTCTGGCGCTCACGCAAGGGTGACGCGATAGAAACGACGGCAGCGACGGAGTAGTGATGCAACGCCAGGCTGTGATCGAGCCGCTCGAGGTCACATGGGTCGCCGTATTTGCCATCGTCCTCGTGTGGTCCGGAATCGGGCCGAAAGACACGATGACCTGGATGCTCGAGGTGGCGCCGGCCGTGGTCGGCGCCGCTATTCTGCTTGCGACACGAAAGCGCTTCCCGCTGACGCGTCTCGTCTATGTCCTGATCCTGGTGCATTGCGTCATTCTGATGGTCGGCGGCCATTACACGTATGCCGAAGTGCCGGTCGGTGACTGGTTTCGCGAGTTATTCGATCCGCCGCGCAACAACTACGACAAGCTGGGTCACCTGGTGCAGGGCTTTGTTCCCGCGATCATCGCACGCGAAGTTGTCATCCGGCTGAACGTATTCAACTCGGTGAGCTGGCGGAACTTCTTTATCGTCTGTTTCTGCCTCGCGGTGAGCGCGTTGTACGAACTGATCGAATGGTGGGTTGCGTTGCTGTCGGATGAAGCTGCGGAGGCATTTCTCGGCACCCAGGGATATGTCTGGGACACACAGTCGGACATGTTTGTTGCACTGGTCGGCGCGGTGCTTGCGCTTTTGCTGCTGGGCCGCGTGCATGACAGGCAGCTGGCCGCCCGCAACGAAATCCCTGCCCCTAATCGGGAATCGGTGTAAGCTCCGGGCGCTACAACAATTAAGCTCGCTGCTTCGCCGCCTCGACCTCAACCAGCGGTTTGAGGTACTGACCAGTAAATGACCGTTCGCTGGCCGCGACATCTTCCGGCGTGCCGGTGGCAATGACTTCTCCACCGCCGTCGCCGCCTTCGGGCCCGAGGTCGATGATCCAGTCGGCCGTCTTGATGACGTCGAGGTTGTGCTCGATGACGACGATCGTGTTGCCGCGATCGCGCAACCGGTGCAGCACTTTGAGCAAGTGCTCGATGTCGTGGAAGTGCAGGCCGGTAGTTGGTTCGTCGAGGATGTAAAGCGTCCTCCCGGTATCGCGCTTCGACAGTTCTTTCGCTAGCTTGACGCGTTGCGCTTCACCACCCGAAAGTGTTATCGCGTTCTGGCCGAGTCGAATGTAGGACAGCCCGACATCAGTGAGCGTCTGCAGTTTCTTCGCGACGACAGGCACGTTCCTGAAAAACTCGAGCGCGTCCTCGACGGTCATCTCGAGGATTTCATTAATGTTCCTGCCCTTGTAACGAATCTCGAGTGTCTCGCGGTTGTAACGTTTGCTGCGGCACACGTCGCAGGGTACGTAAACGTCCGGCAGGAAGTGCATCTCGACCTTGATAACGCCATCGCCCTGGCAAGCCTCGCAACGGCCACCCTTGACGTTGAAACTGAAGCGACCCGGCATGTAACCGCGTGAGCGCGACTCCTGCGTGCCCGCGAACAATTCCCGGATCGGTGTGAACAAGCCGCTGTAGGTGGCTGGGTTCGAGCGTGGTGTGCGCCCGATCGGGCTCTGGCTGATGTCGATGACGCGGTCGATGAGTTCGAGGCCGCGGATTTCGTCGTGTGGCGCCGGATTACGGTTGGACCGATTGAGCAGATCGGCAACTGCCTTATACAAGGTGTCATTGACGAGCGTCGACTTGCCGGAACCGGAGACGCCGGTGACGCAGGTCATCAGCCCGACGGGTATTGACGCTTCCACGCTCTTGAGATTATTGCCCGTGGCGCCGACGATCGTGATCTGCCGCTCGGGGTCAGGCTGGCTGCGATCGTCCGGTATGGCGATGCTGCGCTTTCCCGATAAATACTGCCCAGTCAATGACTTGGGCTCGTTTTTGATTTCTTCCGGCGTGCCCTCGGCGACGATTTTGCCACCGTGAACGCCGGCGCCCGGGCCCAGATCGACGACATAGTCCGCAGACATGATCGCCTCCTCGTCGTGTTCGACGACGATGACGGTGTTGCCGATGTCCCTGAGGTGCGTGAGCGTGCCGAGCAGGCGCTGATTGTCGCGCTGGTGCAGACCGATCGAAGGCTCGTCCAGGATGTACATGACGCCGACGAGCCCCGAGCCGATCTGGCTCGCGAGCCGGATGCGCTGCGCCTCGCCACCTGACAATGTCTCCGCGCTGCGATCGAGCGACAGGTAGTCGAGGCCGACGTCGGAGAGAAAGCTGATGCGGTCGCCGATCTCCTTGACGATCTTGTCGGCGATCGTGCCGCGCCAGCCCTTGAGTTTCAGTGCCAGGAAAAACGCTTTCGCGTTGCCGACGGACTTGCTCGTGATCTCCGGCAACGAATGACCGTCGACGAACACGTGTCTCGCTGCTGTGTTCAAGCGCGTTCCGCCGCAGTCGGGACAGGCCTGACTGTTCAGAAATTTCGCGAGTTCTTCGCGTACCGCGCCGGATTCGGTTTCACGATAACGCCGGTCAAGGTTCGGGATCACGCCTTCGAAACGATGCCGCTTGCGCACCTCCATGCCGCGCGAGTTCTGGTAGAAGAAATCGATCTTGTCGTTGCCGCTGCCGAACAGAATAGTCTGCTGCAACTTGTTATCGAGTTCCTCGAACGGCGTTTCAATGTCGAACTTGTAGTGCGCCGCGAGACTCTGGATCATCTGGTAGTAGTAAGTGGTTCTGCGATCCCAGCCGCGAATCGCGCCACCAGCCAGCGACAACGATTGATTGACGACGACCCGCTCGGGATCGAAAAACTGCTTGACGCCGAGGCCGTCGCAAGTCGGGCATGCGCCTGACGGGTTGTTGAACGAGAACAGCCGCGGTTCGAGCTCGGTGAGGCTGTAACCGCAGATATTGCAGGCGAAGCGATCCGAGAAGATGAGCTCCTCGCTGTCACTGTCATCCATCCACGCAATGCGGGCCACGCCATCCGCGAGTCGCAGCGCCGTCTCGAAGGACTCGGTGAGACGCAGACGGACATCGTCCTTGACCTTGAAGCGGTCGACGATGGCTTCGATCGTGTGCTTCTTGCGCAGGTCGAGCTGCGGTGGTTGGTCGAGCTCGTACACCTCGCCGTCGATGCGCGCGCGGATGAAACCCTGCGCCATCAGGTCTTGCATCAGCTGCACGTGCTCACCCTTGCGATCATCGACGACGGGCGCCAGCAGCATCAGGCGCGTGCCTGCGGGCAACGCCAGTACCTGGTCGACCATCTGGCTCACGGTCTGTGCTTCCAGGGTCGTGTCGTGATCCGGGCACCGCGGGATGCCGGCGCGTGCGAACAACAGGCGCAGGTAGTCATAGATCTCGGTGACCGTGCCCACCGTCGAGCGGGGATTGTGCGAGGTGGATTTCTGCTCGATCGAAATCGCGGGCGATAAACCGTCGATGTGGTCGACATCGGGTTTTTCCATCATCGACAGGAACTGCCGCGCATAGGCCGATAACGACTCAACATAACGGCGTTGTCCCTCGGCGTAAATCGTGTCGAACGCGAGCGAGGATTTGCCGGAACCCGACAGGCCCGTGAAGACGATCAACTTATCGCGCGGCAGGCTGAGATCGAGGTTGCACAGGTTATGCGTTCTCGCGCCGCGGATATCGATGGATTTCATAATTGACGGAGTGTTGGTTGACCAACATGCTAATATACGCCGCCCTTCAACACCGGCGCAAAGACGGCTACTGATGACACCG
>DAOWGY010000317.1 GCA_030641695.1 Gammaproteobacteria bacterium | reverse complement strand
GTCTCTCGTTGCGCAGTCAAAGCGGGCGAGCACGTCCGGCAAGATCGGCACCTGCTCAGCGGAGATATCGTAGTCGATGCCGTTGTAGATGGTGTGATCGGTCGTCGCGAAGTGTGCCGACAGGTATTGCTGATCGTCTTTCAAAATATGTATCGCGAAGTAGTCCGCACGGAGATAAGCATCGAGCGAGTTAGACACCTTGGCAATATTCCAGAGTACGAGCGGTGGATCGAGCGAGACCGAGCTGAAACTGTTCGCCGTAATGCCGCAAGGGGAACCGTCGTCGTCGCAACAGGTGACAACGGCCACGCCGGTCGCGAACCGGCCCAGGCTATGGCGAAGATCGAGTTCGTTGTCGGAGGGCTCGCTCATGGTTACCGAAGTATACGCGGGCGTTTGTTGGAGCGCTTCTGGAAGCGCGATCGTGACTTACCTCAGTCGCGCTTCCAGAAGCGCTCCAACAAAAAGCCCCGCTACCGGTTGGTAACGGGGCGAGCCAATCGAGCGGCTTTAGCGGGGGATAAGACTAAAGGCCTACGTCCTTGTTACGGCTCCAACAGGAAGACGCCAACCTTGTACGCCGTGAAGACGTTGGAATCGACGTCGTACTTGCCTCTTGCGAACATCGACCGGGCAGTCGTCGAGCCATTGAGACTCATGCCCAGGTCGTCGACGAAGTCGTCGAAATCCGAATACTGCCTCAGGCTGTCTGCAGTCTTGATGAAGAACAACATGCGGTCAGACTCACGAGGCACGATCAGTGTGTCGGAATCAAGCGTCGTCAGGTCGATCAGGATCGGTCCGTGCTTGATGTGGTGACGTACATCGATGTCTTCGTTCTGTCTGTTGAGCAGCAGACCCCCGGCATCCATGCGCAGGAACGGAGCGACAGTCCCTTCGGCACCCCAGCCTACACCCAGCGCGCTGCGAACATCCGTGTAGTCGATCACCGTGCGGCCGGTGAAGTCCGGCGGTGCGGTACCAAACGCCTCGGGGAATCCGCGGGCGACGATCGGCTTGCCGGTTGAGAAATTGGCTAGCGTCAGGTTGCCTGTCGCGACTTCATAATTGTCAGGGTCGGCATCCAGGTCAGGCGACGCGCCCGTTCCGGAGAAGTCGAAGATCCCGACGCGGCGACGATCGATCGCATGCAGCGTGATATCGGTTTGCCCTGGTGCCACCGTATTCACGACGCCAGACAGGTGCGTCATGTGCATGCGCACGGCGCCTTCGGTCGCGTCCAACAAAATCTGCGGTGAGTTCGCGTCCGTAACAGCGGCTGCTGTATCCGGGCGGTTGCCGCGGATAGTCACGCGTTGGCCGATCGAGATGGCGTCGATACCGAGGTCGGACTGACGATCGGCATCCTTGAATACTCGGGTATTCGGGCCGACTTCGACGACGATGTCATCATGGAAGTGCGCACGGCGGTCGCTTGGAACAAACGTGGCGCCACGGACCGTCAGGAAGTTACCTTCGCGCGCGATTACGTTGCCGATGACAGCGTCTCTGTCGATGCCCGGCACGCTCGAGCCCGCAAGTACAACGTTGGCTGTAAATTCGCGGCTCGCGACATTCAAGGTGCCACCGGCGACTGTCGGCGTGCCGCGACCGGCAGCTGCGAGAGCACGGAGACCTTCGGACCCGAAGAATACGTCGCCATTAACCTCGAATTCTGTGTCGTCATTGGTTTGCACGGTGAACTGGCCGAAGTCACCAATGCGATCGTGGAACGGACGAACGGCGACCACGTAGCTGCTGGCGTCCTCGTTAACCTCGACCAGCGGCCCGCGTACCCGCATGTCCTTCTGCTCGACCGGTGTAAGCTCGGCGACAATGAATTGCTCGGATGCGGCCGTAGCCGGAGTCGGCGTAATGTTGACTTCATGAGATGCGTCGAGATCGAAATCGAGCTGTATCAGCGAGGCCCGGCCACGACGGACCGTCAACTGGTCGCGATTCGACAGCACGATCTTGAGCTCGGTCTGCTCGAGCGGCCTGCCGTCGACGCTGGTAACGACAGCTTCCTTGGACGTGTCACCGACTGCGACGAATATTTCGGCGTCGGTATAATCGAAACTGATCGTGCCAGCGACGTAAGTCGCCGGCGGGACGGTCGCGACGGTAACGAGTTCCGTCAGATCGACGTAGTCGGTGAAATTGATGCGTGTCTTGCGCGGCAAAGTCTCGACGATACGACCGTTCGCGGTTTCCAGCTTCAGTGACAATACGTCGACTGTGTAATTCAGGAAGTCGCCGTCCGCGTCGGTGAACGAGACGATGACGGACCCGCATTCAGCAAACGTGCTCGCATCGCCCGGGTCACAGGCGGCCGACGGATCGGGTCCGTTTGCCGTCGTGTCGGCCCCGCCGCCACAGGCGGCCAGTGCGAGTGCCACGGACAGAATAGCCACCCGGCCAGTTGCTTTCCTTGCGCCTGCTAACCCAGGCAGAGCTCTGACTGTGAAGTTCATGTGATTCTCCCTATTTCGCGTGCTTCGGTACTTAGGGCCATTAACGGGCGAGTGCGGGAAGGGTTGACGTGACGTTGAAAGAGGAAGGGCGGGTGCGCGGCGATTGGACAATAACCGGGACCGATCGTAAAAAATTCAGCAACTTATCTTGTATTCCTGCGGTAACCTGTCAAAATGCCGATAGTCATGGGGAACCCGTCCGACACCGACATTACAACGGGTATCCGGCAGCGCCGCCCGCGCGCCGGAGAACGCACTCGCGGCGCCGTAGACGCACTGCAAACCAAAATCGCCGTCAATCTTCAGAATCTGGACGCAGGCAGCTGCCGCGAACAGCTGCAGTCGATTATCTTGGAGTTGCCGGACGCAGCAGGCTGTGACGCCGCCTTCCTGGCGCTGATTGGCGAAGATGGCCGCAATTTCGAGCCGGTTCTGTCGGCAAAGACAGGGTTTGCCCGTTGTAACGCCGAGGTACTGAATGGTGAGCGCCTCAGTGACTGGCCCTGGCTCATGAAACGTCTCGGACATCTCAAGGTCATTGAGATTGACGATACCGGGGCCGGCCCGAAAGTCGCCAGGTCCGAACTCGGTCGCCTGGCAGAGTTGCACATTGGCTCGGTACTCATTATCGGTTTCTCGGTGCACGGTGAAGTCGCCGGATTCCTCGCGCTTGCAAATGAAAGCCGGGAAGCGGGCTGGGACGCTAACCTGCATCTGCTAATCAAGCTTATCGGTGCGTCGCTGGCGACAGGCCTCGAGCGCCTGCGCGACCAGGAACTGCTGTCCGAATTACGCGAGCGCAACGAACTTGTTTCGATGACCGCGAACGACGGCATCTGGGATTTCGATGGCGCGACCAAACGCGTCGATCTGTCGCGGCGCTGGAAAACGATGCTCGGTTATGACGCGGATGACGAGGATGTGTTGCTCGACTGGTATCACC
>DAOWGY010000178.1 GCA_030641695.1 Gammaproteobacteria bacterium | reverse complement strand
CCTCGCTATTCTCGATTACCTTGGGTGTACCCCCCTCCATTACGGCTACGCAGGAGTTCGTGGTACCAAGGTCGATACCGATTACTTTACCCATGTCGAATTACTCCAAAACTTTGGTTTTGCTGGAAAACTGCGTGTGACTTGGGGGCTGGCCCCTATGTTTCAAGCGTTCCAGCGCGGTTACTTGTTACTCGCCGACGCCTGTTTCGGGCGGCTCCGCGGCGACTATGACTCTCGCCGGACGCAGCAAGCGTCCATTCATTGCATAGCCCTTCTGGACCACGGTTAGTACGGAGCCCGGCTCGACTTTGGCGGACGGCATCATGCTCATCGCTTCGTGAAACTCGGGATCGAACGGTTCGCCCTCGGGATCCAGTTCAACGATATTGAAGCGCTCGAGCGTGCCCTTGAGGAGTTTGCACGTCGCCTCGCCGCCCTGACGCATTGCTTCGACGTCCGCGGACTCAGCCGTGCTGAGCCCGATCTCCAGGCTATCGACGACCGCGAGCAACTCCCGACCGAAATTCTCCAAAGCGAATTTGTGCGCATTCTCGACGTCACGAACCGCTCTTTTGCGTACGTTGTCAACCTCGGCTGCAGCGCGCAGATAGAGATCCCAGTTTTCGTCTGCCTTTGCCTGCAGTTCCGCTAATGCCGCCTCGACAGCATCGTCCGCAGCCGCTGCGGGTTCGCTGCTTTCGGATTCGGTTGCTCCGGCCTCGGCCTCAGGTCGTTTGGGCTTTGCGCTCATTCATGTGACTCCAGGTACTGTGTGGCCGACAACCATGCGGCGGCCCGCTTGAATGAAGTTCGGAGTGTGGGGTTCACGCCCTGAAAATCAAGCACATCGAGGTATTTTATCAGTAGATTTTTTTGCTTAGCCGCGCTGGCCAAGCGCTGAGCCCAGCAACCGTGCCGTGATGTCGACGATGGGCACAACGCGGTCATAAGCCATTCTCGTCGGACCGATTACGCCGAGCACACCGATCGTGTCATCGTCGATATGGTAGGGCGCGGTAACCACGCTGCAGTCGTCCAGGATTCTGAAACCGGACTCTTCGCCAATGAACACCTGCACACCATGCGCGTGGATGCTGCGGTCCATAAGGTCGAGGATGAGGCGCTTTTTGGAAAACGCGTCAAACAAATTGCGCAGTGTCTCAATATCCGACAGCTCGGCGAAATCCATCAAATTGGTCTCGCCTGCCAATACGAACTCACCGCCCGGATGCGCGGCCCCCTCCACCGCAGACTGCGCGATGGAAATAATGTCGAGCATGGCTTGATTCATCGAATCCCGAACCTTATCGAGATCAATGAGGAGCTGGTCGCGAACCTGCATCATGTCGAGGCCCGCGTACTTGTCGTTGATGAAATTCGCCGCCTGTATCAGCTCCGATTCGCTGAAGTCCCGATCCAGCTGCAGTATCCGGTTTTGCACTTCGCGATCGTTGATTACAAGAATCACCAATACACGACAATCTGACAGTGGCAAGAATTCGATCTGCCGCAGCGTCGGATGCCGGCCACGTGGCACGGTGACGACACCGGCAAGGCTCGTAATATCCGACAACATCCTGGAAACGGAGCCAATCAGAGCGCCTGGATCATCGACGTTGGTACGCAGGCGCGTTTGCAGCTTGCGCATATCGTTGTCTTTCGGCTGGCGATAACGCACCAGCGTATCCACGAACAACCGGTAGCCTTTGGACGTCGGTATGCGTCCCGCCGAGGTGTGCGGTGCGGCGACGAGGCCCATCTCCTCGAGGTCGGACATGACATTGCGAATCGTCGCAGGACTGAGATCCAGCCCGGAGTCTTTCGACAGGGTGCGTGAGCCAATGGGCTCACCTTCGCGGATATAGCGCTGAATGAGAACGCGCAACAAGTGGCTGGCGCGCTCGTTGGGTAATGATTTGATTGCTTCTGCCGACATTCGCAAGAAACAGAAACTGCTGAGACAGCTCGCTGTGTTACCGTATTGCAACACGCTAACAACGGCTTGGCGGCCGGTCAAGGGTTTGCAACAATCACCATAATCGTCGTCCCACGGCGATCACACATATGAATCCAACATGGGCACCCAGTTCAAAAAAATAGCCTTGCTCGGCCGTCACAAGGATCCGCGCGTTTCGGAGCCGATGGTCGTACTTGCGAAGCATTTGGCAAAAGCTGGCGTCGAAGTGCTGGCCGCAGACGATATGTCACTCAAGTTTGCGGCAACGCGAATGCCCGAAACCGAACTGGCCGGCAACTCGGACCTGGTCATCGCCATCGGTGGCGACGGCACAATGCTTTACGCGGGACAGCGAGCACGCAGCAGTAATGTTCCTTTGCTCGGTATCAACCGCGGCCGTCTTGGTTTTCTTGCCGATGTGACGCCCGAAGAAATGCTCGACAGCGTCGACAATGTGCTCGCCGGCAATTACTCAACCGATGCCCGTTTGTTGCTCGAGGCGAAACTGGTTCGACCTGGCAGCGATGACGTTACCAGGTCGGCGCTGAACGACGTTGTCCTGCAACGCCGCGACACAGGACGCATGCTGGACTTCGTGACGAGAGTCGCCGATCGGTACGTCAATACGCACGCCGGCGACGGTCTTGTCGTCGCAACGCCCACAGGTTCGACCGCGTATGCGCTGAGTTGCGGCGGCCCGATCATCGAGCCGCAACTCGATGCCGTCGTGGTGGTGCCAGTCGCCCCGCACACACTTTCGGATCGTCCGATTGTGATACCGGCCGGTCATCCAATAGAAGTAAGATTACTCGAGCGTGAAAACATTCGGGCGGAAATCACCGTGGACGGGCATTCGATCGGTGAGATACGACCAGAGGACAAGTTGCAGATCGCGGCATCCGACAGCCGCCTGACACTGGTGCACCCGCCTGGTTACGACTTCTACGACATCCTTCGGTCGAAACTTTTCTGGGGTCGCGATACGCGCAAGCGAGTCCAGTCGGACGAACAAAACTAGTCGTGCTCGTCAACCTGCAAATTCGGGACTTCGCGATTGTGGATCGAATCGCGGCCGAGTTCGATCCCGGGATGACTGTGCTGACGGGAGAAACCGGTGCTGGCAAGTCGATCCTCATCGATGCGCTCGGGCTGGTTCTCGGTGAGCGTGGCAGTAACAAGCTGGTGCGCTCCGGCGCGAAGCGCGCAGAATTCAGCGCTGAATTCGACGTGACAGCATTACCTGACGCGAGGACGTGGCTACAGGACCAGGCACTTGACGAGGACGAACAATGCCTTCTGCGCAGGGTCATTAACGCGGATGGCCGGTCGCGTGCGTTTATCAATGGCAACGCCGTGCCCGTGCAACAGCTGAAAGTCCTGGGTGAGTTGCTCATCGACATTCATGGCCAGCAGTTCCACCAGTCACTCGGGCGGCGCGCCGTGCAGCGCGACCTCCTCGATCATTACGGTGGGCTGATCGAAAAACGCGAACAGACCGCATCGGCGTTCGTGCAATGGAAGTCCCTGCTCGAAAGGCTCGACGCGCTGCAGCTGGCCGACGCTGACCGGGCGTCGCGAATCGATTTGCTTACATTTCAGCTGCAGGAACTGGAAACACTTGACGCGCGGCCTGGGGAGATGGACGAGCTACAGGCCGAGCGCCAGAAGCTTGCGAACAGCGGACGCCTCGTTGAGGGAGTCACCACCGCGCTCGCGGGACTATCTGATGATGACGCAGCAAATGTCGCAAGCTTGCTCGCTGGCGCAGAACGTTCGGTCGAGAGCCTGGTGGAGTATGACAACGAACTGAAGCCGGTTGTCGAACTTCTCGACAGTGCGAGTATCCAGGTGGCCGAAGCCTCGGATACCCTGCGGCGCTACGGCGATGCGATCGACATGGATCCGCAGCGGCAGAACCAGGTCGAGGAGCGGCTCGATTCCATGCAGTCGATTTCCCGCAAGCACCGCGTGACGCCACAGGAATTGCCCGACCTCGTGGAGCGCCTGCGACACGAGCACGACGAACTCAATCACGCCGAGGAACGTGGCAGGGAACTGCAGCAGGAAGTTGTCGTTGCAGCGCGAATCTACCGCGACCATGCCGGTGAACTGTCACGACAACGAAAACATGCAGCCGAGGATTTTTCCGGCGCCGTCAGCGGGACAATGGCCGGACTCGGCATGCCGGGTGGCGTCTTCAGGGTCAAGATTAGTTTGCTCCCGGACACTGCGGCGCGTGCCACCGGGATTGACGACATCGAATTTCAAATCAGCGCCAATCCCGGCCAGCCGCCGATGCCGTTGTCACGAGTCGCCTCGGGCGGCGAACTGTCACGCATGAGCCTCGCAATCCAGGTCGTCGCCAGCGATGGCAGCAGCATTCCGACGATGGTCTTCGACGAGGTCGACAGTGGTGTTGGTGGCGGCGTGGCCGAAATGGTCGGACGCAGACTCGCAGAACTCGGCAACAAGCGGCAGGTTTTGTGCGTCACGCATTTGCCACAAGTCGCGAGCCTTGCGGGCCAACATATTCGGATCAGCAAGGTCACCGACGGCAAGGCGACTCGTACGGGCATCCATACGCTCAATCAAGACGAACGTATCGACGAACTGGCGCGCATGCTGGGTGGTGTCGAAATAACGAACAAGACCCGCGAGCATGCGGCTGAAATGCTGGCAGGGGTGCCAAAAAAACGCGCCTGAGCCCGCGTCAATCGGTGTCGGACTTCTCTCCACGCTTCACGTACAGCACGAGACTGTGATCGAGCAACTCGAAGCCATGCCTCTCGGCGATTTCCCGCTGCAAGCGCTCGATCTCGTCGCTGAAGAATTCGACGACCTCGCCCGTTTCGATGCAGACCAAATGGTCATGATGCTCGCCATCATCCAGTTCGAACACCGAGTGACCGCCCTCGAAATTGTGCCGTGTCACGAGACCGGCCGCCTCGAACTGTGTCAGTACCCGATACACGGTCGCGAGACCAATCTCCTCGCCGGAATCCAACAGCTCCTTGTAAATATCCTCGGCACTCATATGGCGGCTGGCCGCAGCTTCGAGGATTTCAAGGATCTTGAGGCGCGGCAAAGTAATTTTCAGACCGGCTTTGCGTAGTTCCTGACGTTGCTCCATTTGCGATATCTCTGATGGCACGATTGGCACGACGGACAAGCGTCTATCGTGCTGCTGGGCAAGAAGGTATGATGCGCGCCTATTATGACGCAGATGGCAGCCGGGCTCTAGCGGCACGAACGTCTGCAGGACACTCGGCACGGAATCCTTTTCCTCAATGCAACTCGTTACACCCAAATCAATTCTCGTCGTACTGTTACTGGCCACTGTACTTGCCATGTCCGGCTGCGTGTATCGCGCCAATATATCGCAGGGAAATATCGTCGAGGAAGAAGATCTCGATCAGGTCGAGGTTGGAATGACCCGCAACCAGATTCGATTTCTGCTTGGAACGCCGATGATCGATGATCCGTTCCATATGAATCGCTGGGACTACGTTTACTACGTCAAGATCGGTCGCAACGATGCCAGCGCCAAACGCTGGATATCGATCCTGTTCGACGACGACAAAGTCAGCGAAATTCGCCGCAATCAGGAACTCAGTCCGGCGCTCTGAACGACCCGCTAGTCTTCGGGCGACTGGCCCATCGTGCGTCCCAGTTCCGCGAGTGTCCGTCGCGCCTCACGTGGATCGATCTGCAACGGTCTGTAGATTTCGATGCGATCGCCGTCGCTGACGACGTGGTCTCGAGATACTTGCCTGCCCCACACGCCGACCAACAGCTCCGACACGTGCAGGTCCGGGAATTGCTCAGCGACAGATGCCCGTGAGATTACGTCTGCCACGGTCACACCATGGTCGACCTCGAGGGCCAACAGCAATTGCGATTGCGGAGTTGCGATCACCAGTTCGACGGCGATTTGATCAGCCATCGTGCGCATCGTTCGAGGTGTAGACATCTTCCGCACGTCGCACGAAAGCATCGACAAGTGAGTTGCAGATTTCCTCGAAGTACCGGCCCAGTAATCGATCCGTCGTTCGACTTTTTACTTCGAACTCGAGGTCCAGCGAAACCTTGCAACCTGATTCACCGAGTGCCTGAAATCCCCAACCGCCAGCCAAGTGGCTGAACGGACCATCGACGAGCGTCATGTCGATGGCCTCATTTTCCCGCATCGTATTGCGCGTTCGAAACGTGCGCCGCAAGCCGGCTCGATTCATTTCGACAGATCCTTCGAGAAGGTCGCCGTCGCGCCAGTGTAACTCTGCCGCGCTGCACCAGGGCAGAAAGGTCGGGTAGGATTCGACATCCTCGACCAGCACGTACATCTGATGCGCCGAAAACGGCACCAGGGCACTACGGCTTACCTTTCGCATGACAACGCGCGCCACCTGTTACGATCAATCAACTGAAATCGGGCAGAAGACCTGACGATTTGAGAAATACGAACAGGATCGCGACAGGAACAACATATCGGACCAGTGCGCGCCAGATCGTATAAATTGAGCCAGCGCCGCCGAGTTCTTCAGCGGTAGAATTCCTGCACATTATCCAGCCCGCGAAAATAGCAATAAACAAACCGCCCAGGGGCAACATGAGATTATTGGTCACATGATCGAGGTTGTCGAATATCGTGCCCTTCAGGAACTTCAGGTCGGCCAGCACGTTGAAGGAAACAACAGTGCCAAAACCCAGTGCCCAGATCAGTCCGCCGATCGTTACGGCGGCTTGCGCCCGTGTGCGATTGCGGTGTTCAACCAGCCACGCGACGGCGGGCTCCATCAGGCCGAGCGCCGAGGTCCACGCGGCAAATGACAGCAGGATAAAAAACAGTGTCGAGAAGAACGCGCCGCCGGGCATTTGACCGAGCGCCAACGGCAGCGTTTGAAAGACCAGGCCCGGACCTTCGCCCGGATCGAGATTGTTTGCGAACACCAGCGGGAAAATCACCAGACCAGCGAGTATCGCGATCAATGTATCCGCGGCTACGACCGTGCCCGAAGCAGTCGTAATCGACGTTTCCTCCGGCAGGTACGCGCCGTACGCCATGATCGCACCCATGCCGATCGACAAGGAGAAAAATGCCTGCCCCATTGCGGCCAGTACGCTGTTCCATGTGAGCTTGTCAAAGTCCGGGGTGAACATGAACGCCAGGCCCTCGCCGAAATGCCCGGACGAAGCCGAATATCCGAGTAACACGATCATTAGAGCCAACAACGCCGGCACCATGAAGCGAACGGCCTGTTCGAGCCCCCGTTCGACACCGCGGGCGACCACGAAAGTCGTCAGGCCCATAAACAAAGTGTGACACAGGGCCACGAGACGCCAGTCGCCCACGAAGTTATCGAATTGGGCCGCAATGGCCTCAGCGCTTGCTCCCGAAAATGCACCGGTCACACTCTTGACGATGTATGCCAGTGTCCATCCGGCAACGACGCT
>DAOWGY010000139.1 GCA_030641695.1 Gammaproteobacteria bacterium | reverse complement strand
GCGCACCCTCACGTTCCTTGACTGCGAACGCGAGCGCGACGAGCTGACGCGCTCCATCCGGCAGGCCACTGTCGTCGACCGCAACACCGTTAGCTTCGGCGCTGCGATGAATCGATATGAGCGCGGCGATCAGGCCGGTATCCCAGTCACCGAGCGAGCCGGCATCAAACGACACGACTGAGGAAGGTGGTGACTGACGCAGATGATCGAGAACCGGGTCGATTCCGGGCAGGGCGCTACCGAGCAACCAGTCGCCCGACAGCGTGATCGCCAGGGAGTTGTCAGCTGTGCTATTGCAGGAGAGGTCTGCGTCCATACCTCGGCTCGAAATAAAGAACGGCCATTCTAACCGTTACTTCATCCCTGCATCGAGGATTGTTCGGGCCCGCAGCGTGGCCGCTTCTAGTTTGTCGCCCGGATCCTGCGCCTGATGCCGATAAGCAACACTGCCAGGACTGCCAGCAAAGCGATGGCCGGCAGATGGTGTAACGACGTGAGCTGATGACTGAGGCCGCTCAACCAGCTCGCGTCAGGAGTGTGTGCCAGGGCCGCTTCGGTCCCGGCAAGCGCAAGCACAGCTAGTGAAAAACGCATTTTCTGCCTCCTCAAGGGGGTGCGCCACAGCTGTAGCGCCTTCACTCAAGATAGACACGCAATCGCCCCACAAGAATAGGCGTAATTACGTACAGTGCTTCGGCGGAGCCAGCAACTAAGATCAAGGTGATACTTTTTTTGCCACGCCGCACGCGGCCAGGGGGGTTTGTGTATGTGCCTCGCCGTCCCAATGAAGATAACTACGATCGACGGTTTCCAGTGCACCTGTGAGGCACGTGGAATAGAGCGCGAGGTCAGCCTGTTCATGCTGCAGGACGAACAGCTTACGCCCGGAGACAACATACTCGTGCACGTTGGCTACGCGATTCAAAAAGTTTCCGACGAGGAAGCAGCCGAGTCGTGGGCTTTGTTTGACGAGATTCTTGCGGCCGATGGCTAAGTCCCATTCTTCAGGAGCAGAACGATGTGCGATACCTGTGGCTGCAATGTCACTCCCGGCAACGAGCATCTCATAGAGAAGCACGGGCATCTCCACACGACCGAATCCGGAAAGGAATCCGTAGAGGTTTTGAAGGGCCTCCTCGACGCCAACGATCACCAGGCGTTGCATAACCGTGAGCACTTCAATCGTCACAGCGTCCTTGCTGTCAATCTCATGTCGTCACCCGGCGCAGGAAAAACGTCGCTGCTCGAAGCGACGATCGACGCCCTCGGCGACCATTACCGTGTCGCGGTCATCGAGGGTGACCTGGAAACGGAAAACGATGCCAGGCGCATTCGTGACAAGGGCGTACCCGCCGTACAAATAAGCACGGGCAGTGCCTGTCATCTCGATGCACACATGGTGCACTCCGCCCTGCATGACATGAAACTCGACGACATCGATGTCGTGTTTATCGAGAACGTCGGCAACCTGGTTTGCCCGGCGAGTTTCGACCTGGGGCAACATTTGAATGTAATCTTGCTATCGACACCCGAGGGCGACGACAAGCCAGCAAAATATCCGGTCATGTTCCGTGCTGCCGACCTCGTGTTGATCACCAAATCGGATTTGCTGGATGTGCTGGATGATTTCGACCCTGGGCGCGCGGAAACCTGCCTGCGCAATCTCGCAAACACCGCACCCGTGTATAAGGTGTCGGCAAAAGACGGTACGGGTCTTGATTCGTGGCTGCAGTGGCTCGGCGCTGCGAGGAGCGAGGCCGCGTGACCCAGACGGCCGAATACTGGCTCGACGCGCTGCAGGGGCTCGACATCGACAGGCCCGTGCGGATCATGAATGTTTGTGGCGGGCATGAACGTGCAATCTCGCTAGCCGGATTGCGCACCGCTTTACCGGAGAACATCGAACTCGTGCCCGGCCCCGGGTGCCCGGTGTGCATTTGTCCTGAAGAGGATGTATTTGAGGCGATTCAACTGGCACTCAACGAAGACATCACTCTCGTCGCCTTCGGCGACATGCTGCGAGTTCCGGTTAACGTGCCGAAACGCGAGCCGCGATCGCTCGAGCAGGCGCGAGCCGCCGGTGGTGACATCCGGCCGATCGCATCCCCCACCGAAGCCGTTCGCATTGCCAGCAAAGACCCGTCGCGCACGGTCGTGTTTTTCGCCGCCGGATTCGAAACGACGACGGCGCCGGTGGCATCAATGCTCGCGGAAGGCGCGCCCGACAATCTGCTGGTGCTGTTGTCCGGTCGCCTGACCTGGCCAGCCGTCGCGATGTTGCTCGACTCCGGAACGCCGGGCTTCGATGCTCTCATCGCGCCCGGCCATGTGTCGACCGTCATGGGTCCGGAGGAGTGGGAGTTCGTTGTCGACAAGCACCGCATTCCGGCCGCCGTCGCCGGTTTCAGGCCCGACACGCTGCTGGCGGCGATGTATTCGGTGTTACGTCAACATAAAGAAGGCCGCTTGTTCCTCGACAACTGCTACCCCGAGGTTGTGCGACCAGGCGGTAACCGGCTGGCACGCGGGCAACTCGACGAAGTCATGGATGTCGTCGATGCGAACTGGCGGGGCATCGGCATTATTCCGAACTCGGGCTACGCATTGCGCGAAGCGTACGCCGCGCACGACGCACGCCGCGAATATCGCTCTTATGCCGACGACTCGCGCAAGCGAGTTGGCGAAATGCCGCCTGGCTGCGACTGCGCCAGCGTCGTGCTCGGCAAGTTATACCCGAACCAGTGCCGGCTCTACGGCCTCGCCTGTACACCACGCAAGCCGATCGGCCCGTGCATGGTCTCCGACGAGGGCGCGTGCCGCATCTGGTGGTCGGCCGGCTACCGCGACAACGAGTGGGAAGGCCGCAAAGCGAGGCAGTCCGTTGGTTGATGTCACCCAATCGCGGCCCCACGATGCGCTCGAGAGTGTCCGCCTTACGCTTGCCGGCCAGGTCCAGGGGGTCGGTTTTCGTCCTTTCGTATACCGGCTCGCGACGGAATACGGCATAACAGGACAAGTGCAAAATCGCCTCGGCGAAGTCGCCGTACTTGCAAGTGGTTCGGCGGAAACACTGCGGCATTTCAAAGCCGACCTGATCGCGAAAGCGCCACCCTTGTCGCGACCCTCGATCACGAGCACCGAATCGCTCGACGCGCGGCATGACAAGGGCTTTCGCATTGCGGCCAGCTCGAGCGACGCAGATGCCCGCATCTTCGTGCCGCCTGACTATTTCATGTGCGAGGATTGCCGGCATGAACTGCAGGATCCGGGCGACCGCCGCTACGGTTACCCCTTCATTAACTGCACGCAATGCGGGCCACGATACACGCTGATCGAGACCCTGCCTTACGATCGCGTCAATACCAGTATGGCGGCGTTCACTCTCTGCGAGGACTGCGAACGCGAGTACCGCGATCCGCTCGATCGCCGTTTTCACGCCGAGCCCGTCGCGTGTCCTGCCTGCGGCCCGCAACTCAGTTTCGAGAAATCCGGCATAGACGAAAAAGCACAGGCCGGCGAGGCGCTTGATGCCACCATTCGCGAATTGCGGGCCGGCAGCGTCGTCGGTGTCAAAGGCATCGGCGGTTACCATCTCGTTTGTGATGCGAGCAATCACGCTGCTGTCGAATCGTTGCGGCAACGCAAGCAGCGGCCGGACAAACCATTGGCTGTCATGTTCCCGCTCGCCGGAGCCGACGGGCTGGACGTCATACGACGCTACGCACGCATACAGGATGCCGAAGCGGAACAATTGGCGAGCCCGGTTCGTCCGATCGTCCTCGTGACCAGGCGACCGAGCTGCAGGCTTGCCGCCAACGTCGCTCCCGGATTACGCGAGATCGGCGCGTTCCTGCCCTACAGCCCGCTTCATCAGTTGCTGCTCGAATCGTTCGGCGGCCCCGTCGTCGCAACATCCGGCAATATCAGCGGCGAGCCCGTGCTGACCGACAACACCGAAGCATCGAGTCGTCTCGGCAACGTCGCCGACGCGTTTCTGCATCACGACAGGCCGATCGTACGGCCGGCCGACGACCCCGTTTTTCGCCGCATCGACGGTCGCATGCGGCCATTGCGCATGGGGCGCGGCTGCGCGCCGTGCGAGCTCGACCTGCCATGGCGCCAGGCGCAGCCGTTACTCGCGGTTGGCGGGCATATGAAAGGCGCGCTGGCTTTGAGCTGGGACGATCGCGTGGTCGTCTCGCCGCACATCGGCGAGATGGACAGCCCGCGAAGCCTGGCCGTGTTCGAGCAGGTCGCGGACGACTTGCAGAAGCTCTACGGCATCGAAGTCGAACAAATCGTCTGCGACGCGCATCCCGGGTATACCACGCACCAGTGGGCGCGACGGCAGCAATCGCTGCCCGTACAGACGGTCTGGCATCACGAAGCGCATGCGAGCGCTGTGGCCGCGGAGTATGCGCTGCCCGGGCAGTGGCTGATGTTCGCCTGGGACGGTGTCGGGCTCGGCGAAGACGGCAGCCTGTGGGGCGGCGAGGCCCTGCTTGGTAACGCGGGCGACTGGGAGCGCGTTTGCAGCCTGCGGCCCTTCCGTCTGCCGGGTGGCGAGCGTGCCGGCCGCGAGCCGTGGCGCAGTGCTGCGGCGCTTCACTGGGAATGCGACCGGCAATGGCTGGACTGCCCGGATGAGGACGGCCTTGCCGAGACCGCGTGGCGCCAGCAGCTGAATGCGCCCGTGACAAGCGCCGCAGGGCGGCTGTTCGACGCTGCTGCGGCCCTGATCTGCGGGCTCAATCACACCAGTTTCGAGGCGCAGGGACCGATGCAACTCGAGGCCCTTGCTCGCTACGCCAG
>DAOWGY010000047.1 GCA_030641695.1 Gammaproteobacteria bacterium | reverse complement strand
GATGAAGGCTCTTGCGGCGAAGGTTCCTGTGGTGGTGACAAGGAAGGCGAAGGCAAGGACGGTGGTGAAGGTTCTTGTGGCGGCGACAAGGAAGGCGAAGGCAAGGACGGTGGTGAAGGTTCTTGTGGCGGCGATAAGGAAGGCGAAGGCTCTTGTGGCGGCGACAAGGAAGGCGAAGGCTCTTGTGGCGGCGACAAGGAAGACGCTGAAGGCAAGTGCGGCGAAGGCTCCTGCGGTGGTTCGGTTTAATCGAATCGCTATTGCTTGAACTGCTGAAGTACCAGGGGGGCCCGCACAGAAATGCGGGCCTTTTCTTTGTTGGAGCGCTTCTCGAAGCGCGACTGAGGTTCGGCCTAATCGCGCTTCGAGAAGCGCTCCAACCTCCAATTCCGCATAAGTAAGCAATAATTGGCTACCGCGCGGGCGAGCTCAAGATGTTAGATTCCCGTCATGGCTAAACAGGTAAGACGCTGCAAATGGGCCGAGGGTGTCAGCCTCGGTTACATCGAGTATCACGACAAGGAGTGGGGAATCCCTGTCTACGATGACAAGATACAGTTCGAATTCCTGATACTCGAAGGAGCGCAGGCGGGACTGAGCTGGTCAACGATACTCAACAAGCGCGAAGGCTATCGGCAGGCGTTTGCCGACTTCGATGTCCAGAAAGTCGCCCGTTTCACAACAAAGCGCGTCGAGAAGCTGCTCGGGAATCCTGCGATCGTCAGGAACCGGCTCAAGGTTCAATCCGCGGTGACGAATGCAAAGGCCTTCATCGAGGTGCAGGAGGAATTCGGCAGCTTCAGTAATTACATCTGGGGATTCGTCGACGGCACACCGATACAAAACAAGTTCAAAAAGGACAGCGATATACCGGCCACATCGCCTGAGTCGGATACGTTGAGCAAGGACCTGAAGAAACGCGGCTTCAAATTCGTCGGCAGCACGATCATGTATGCGCACATGCAGGCGACGGGACTCGTCAATGACCACGTCGTTAGCTGTTTTCGTTACAAGCCTTGTGCTGCAAAAGCCAAAAAAAAGCGTAAGTAAATCAAATAGTAATGTCGTCGGCTTGCATTCTTGAGGACGCCGGCGGATTATCGGCTGTCTCTGCAAACAGAACAATAAAGAGGCAAGCGTCATGTCGGATGTAATCAGCGGTAAGCCTCCAACGTCTTTCTGGATTATCGGCGGTGTCGCGCTGGTCTGGAACCTGATTGGCCTGATGTTGTACTACATGCAGGTCAGCGCAACGCCGGAAATGCTGGCTGCTGTGTATAGCGAGGCGGAATACGAGTTCCTCGTGTCGATTCCGATCTGGGCCACGACGGCTCACGCAATCGCGGTCACCGCGGGTGTGTTGGGATGTATTTTGCTGTTGATGCGAAACGCCTGGGCAATGCCGGTGTTCATCGTGTCATTGATAGGCATCCTTGTGCAGGACATCTATAGTTTCGTCATCGCGAACGGTATCGAGGTGTGGGGCGTCGGCGTCATCATCTTGCCGATCGTTGTGCTGGTAATTGCTATCGGCCTGGTCTTCTATTCGCGCAGCGCGAAAGATCAATGGGGTCGGACCAGCATAACCTACTGACGCTAAAAGAAATAAACTGCATATTCCTCCCGGTAAGGCGCTTAATTCCCGGATTTCGGCTGGAAACGAATACATTAGTATTTAGCCGCAGCGTCTATCTCAGCAAGGGTGCGCTTATTGACGCCTAATCCCGCGATTAAGAAGCATTTCAGCCCCATTCAATGCATAAAAGAGTTTCGAATCCGGAAGTTACGCTGGTCCGACCCCACAAAACCTAGTTTCCGATGGTGATGAGCGTCAGGTCGACGAGGCCTTGCGGCGTATTGTGGGAGATGCCGCCCAGGTAGATCGTGTCCGACGACAGGTTCGACCAGTTGACGGTCACATTCTCTGTCGCGCCCGAATTGACGAACGCCGGGCCAGACGCCGTCATGTTGCCCAGATCGTCCGCAAAGCCGAAAGCCCATGCCAGCATCGTGTAATTCGCACCGGGGCCACCGCTGACCTGATCGGTCTCGAAGCCGTGCACCAGCGCGCCGTAGCATCCCGCCGACGGGCTGAAGACGTTTACCTGCTCCTGTGACGTCGGTCCGCCACTTTCGGTGATTCGTGTACCACGGAAGTCGAGCGGGTTGCAGAGGCCGGGCTGATAGTAAAGATACAGATCCAGGTCATCGTCGCCGTCGGTGAGTGCGTCGAATAATGAGAACCTGAGGTACAACTGATCGGCGGGAACGTCGATAAGGTGGACGGTCACGCCGTTACCGGAGCGGAACGTGAACGTCTTGTCGGGATCGTTATCCACGAAGCCGTCAATGACGAGCGGCAGGCGCAGGCCGTGAACTCCTGGCGTGTAGGCGCCCGTGTAGCCGAACTCAACCGGGAAACTGATTGTGCCGGTGCCACCGAAGCTGGTCACTTCGGCGGGGGCGGTCAGCGAAACAGGTTTCACGGCGATCGTGCTGTACACGGTGTGGTCGCTGCTGCTCCAGTCCAGTGAGCCAAAACGCCACAGGTCGAGTGGCCCGGATTCGTAAACGAACGTGACATCGAACGTAGCGGACTCGCCAGGACCGATAGAGAGATTCGCCGGTAAAACCGAGACCTGAATTCCGGGAGGAGCGGATACGGTCGCCACGAACGTCTGCGCCTCCTCACTGACGTTCGTCACCCGCCGGCTCACGGTCTGTTGATTGGCCAGCCGGGCAAGACCTATCGATGGTTGGTTCAGGTCCTCTGCCGCGAACGACAAGCCGCCGTTTTCGAGTTGATCACAGCGTGTCTGCGACACCGCTGGAGAGTCGGTGCCGCAGGCGAACGCGTCGAACTCGTCGTCGGTAACGTCATAGACGAGACCCGGATTCAGGGAATTGTTCGGCACGATGTGCCCGGCGCCGTAGTCGAACGGATTGGCAACGCTTTCGCCGTCAGATTGCACGAGGTCCTGTCTCGCCGCCGTCATGATTGCCGACTTGATCGCCGATGGGCTCCACTCCGGATGCGCCTGCATGAGCAGGGCGGCAACACCAGCAACGTGTGGTGTCGACATCGAAGTGCCGCTCAGGTACGCGAACTGCTCGTCTGGCATCGAGTTGGCGGCGTCGGGCGTGAATCCTGCAAGAATATTAATGCCGGGTGCCGCCACGTCGGGTTTGACGAGGTCACGCACGGGCCCCGGACCGCGCGCCGAGAAGGTCGCCATGACGTTACCGGTCTCCGGCTGCGTCAGCAGGAAGCCCTTGTCGAGCACGGCGGTGACGGTGTTGTTCGCCTCGATTTCCGCGACGATCAGGTTGCCGTCGGCCTGGCCGATCATCAGCGCCGGAATATCCACAAGCGACGCTTCGCCGTTCATGACGATCGGATCGCCGGCGATGCTGTAAATAACCGCGGCGATCGCGCCGGCATCCCCGGCATGCTGAATCTTGATGTCGAAGTTGCAGCCGCCGCGCTCGATGAACGCGATGTTGCCGGTCATCTCCGTGTCGTTGACGAGTGGCTCACAGGCATCCGCGGTGGTGCCGGTGCCCCCCGCATCGTCATCGTCGTCGGCGAGAATCAGCGGCGCTTCAATCGGGTCGTTGTCGCGCAGCGGTGGCGTGAAGTTCGCCTCCTCGACCGCATATTTCCCGGCAATGGACGGCGGTTCATTGATTTGCATCGCTTCGATCGACGTTTCGCCGTCGCGGCTCGAGGCAGCGACCGTGATGCCCCATGGGCCTCCGGCCGGTGAGCCGATAGTGCCGAGGTTCGGGCCTTCGTTACCGGCGGCGACGACGGCGAGCACACCAGCCTTGGTCGCGTTCATCAGGGCGACATCGTCAGGAGCGGTGATCTGCAGCATCGAGCTGCCAACTGAGTAATTGATGATGTCGACGCCATCGGCAACTGCTGCATCGATAGCATTTGCCAGGTCCGACGTATTACAGCTGGCGCGCACGTCGCCCGGACGCAGCCAGCACGCTTTGTACACGGCGATCCGGGCGCCGGGTGCGATGCCCTCGACATTGCCAATCAGCGTGCCGAAGATCGACGACTTGACCCTGTTACCAGCGGCGGTCGTCGCCGTGTGTGTGCCGTGGCCGTCGACATCGCGCGCCGATCGAATCTCACCCACATCAATCGGGCCGGAGCTTTCGGCGCCAGCAATGAAATAGCGCGCACCGATGAGTTTGTTGTTGCAGTTGCTGTCCTCGAACCTTTCGCCGATCTGGCAGATCCCGTTCCAGCCTTCCGGTGGGTCGAAAACGATTACGTCATCGAGCTTCTTGAAGCGATGGCACAACCAGCGGCCAAGGAAAGACGCTTCTGCCCAGACACCCTGGCAGGCACGCGGACGATCGGCTTCCCTGGTGTCCGACAGCGCCGGATGTTCAGGGTAGATTCCGCTGTCGATGAAAGCGATTACGATGCCGTCGCCATCGAGCCCTTCCGGTCCGCGCAAGCCGCGCCCGGCGTCGAACAATTCCAGGAATCCGGGGCTGAAGTTCGTCGCCAGTGGTCGAACCTCGTCTTCCCACACGTGCAGAACCTCGGGAAGATTCTCTAGTTTGTGCGCCTGCGCCGCCGTCATTTTCGCCGCAAAGCCGTTAAGCCCGAAGCGGTAGCTGTAGAGTTTCTCGGCATCCGGTGCCGTGCGTGTGAGTAATGCTTCCTGTTGTTCGCGTAGTTGCTCGGCGTAACTTGCGATTGCGGGGTTACTCTTGTCGAGGCGTAGTCGCGGTTGCTTCTGCACGGTGCTGACCGCCGCGGTGCGTCGCAATGTCGTCGCGTGAAATTCTGCCGCCGATGGTTGTCGCAGTTGCACGATGAAAACCTTGCGCGCCTGCGGATCTTCGACGCCAGCAAGTTGCAGTCCCTTCGCAATACCCGCGTCGTGCAAACGCGAGTCATTGCCGGCGAATGCGCTGAATGGCGTCAGCGTCAGGCAATAAATGGTAAGGACGAGGATCAGTTTCACGGAGGTTCCGGCTCCCGGCAGAGCGCTATTCCTGTAGTAACGACTATAAACCACTGACCGGGTTAATGTTATTTGACTTCACTTAAGAAGGTCGTCCGAAGTGGTGGATTTTTAAGGAAGTTACCACATTCCCGATCGCTGTCGCCAGCAGGAAATCATGCCTTTAGTCGTCGCGATATCCGGTCAGTTCCTCAGCCGTGAATCCAACCCCGAGGCCCTGAGCAATGCGGTTCACGAAATTGAAATAGGCCGCGATCAGCGTGATGTCGAGGATGTCGTTGTCAGAAAGACCTACGGCACGCAGTTCGCCGAGGTCGGATTCCGTCATCGCGCCGGGCGCAGAGGTGAGTTTTTCGGCATGGCGGACGATGTTCGACAGGCGCGGCTCCAGGGTTTCCAGGCCGTCTGCCGTCATCAACATGGTGAGTGTCTCATCGTCCTTGATGTAGCGCTTTAGAGCTTCGGCGTGATGCTTGACGCAATACGCGCAATCGTTTTCCGCAGAAACGACGACACCGATCGCTTCGCGCTCTGCCCGACTCAACCCGGACTTGCCGAACATAATGTTCATGTACAAGTCGAGATGGCTGCCCATCGCGTCGGGGTTAAGGCTGTGAACCTTGAGGATGTTGGATACTTTGCCGCGTTTCTCGATCAGTTCCTGGTATATCTCGGCCAGGCGGCCTTCGGCCTCACTGACGTCTACCTCATCTATCCACGACATCGCTGCTCACTACGGCCATACGGCCGACATCATTGTCACCCGTGTCCTCGCCGTGTTCGATGAACTCGAACGTTGCAGCATCATCGCCGAATACGAATATCCGGCAACTTCCCCAATCGGCCGGCAAAGACCACCGGGACCCTGTTTTTACGTCTGCGCTGATGCGGTTGTTCTCGCAGCGCGCCTCGAAGTGCTCGACGTTACCATTCAGATCGGCAAAAGAAAAATCGCGGCGTGCCGGGACGTATGTCCATAACGGTTCGCCCGCATCGCAGTCGCAGGGATTGTATATCGTCGCTTTCGCAGTGATGGTTTCTGAACTTGCGATCGAGTTTTCCAGCTGCTCGACTTTGTCTCCGAGGCCCGCAATGTGCGCGCCGCTCTTCGGCTCTTCCCGCAGTTCCTGTAACGACACCATGGCCGAGCCGTATTGACGTGACTCGAATTCGAGCTCGAAAATACGGCTGATGACCTCACGCCGATCCTCACCGTCGAGCGCCGTTCGGTTGCTGAGCGCAAGTGCGCGACGGTAGTGTTCGAGTTCGTTTACCTCGTCTCCTTCAGCACCTTCCACGCGCCCGTTCAACAGGCACAACATCGCGGATTCGTACAGGTTCCAGCCACCGAAATCGTTTGCCATATCCACCTGATCGCGTGCCTTGTCCAGATTGACGTAGTAAAGGTCATGGACGATGTCGCGATAGCGGCGCAGGAAGTTGCGTGTCGCGCGATCGCGTTCACCCGCAATCTCGAAACGAATATCAACGGTGTTGTTAGCGCGCTCTTCGCCGGTCTCCGAGGCCTCGAAGCTCCAGTCGGAAACAACGTCGAGTGCGGATTGCTCGAACAGGCTGCCGCCCGAAGAGTCGACAATGATCGGATCGATCGCCTGTCCATCCGCGCCGACGACGAAATGCAAGCGCACCCAACCCTCCTGGCCGCGGCGCATTTTCCCGTCCGGGAAACTTGGGGCGGGTTGGTCGACGGGTGCAGCCGCAAGCTGGCTCGTGTCGATCTCGACATCGAATTTCTTGGCGACAGCGTATGCCGGGAACAGCATCCACGCGCAGGCAAGCAGTGCCGCGAAGCGGTGCAGGCACTGGATTTTCGGATTCATATTCATTGCGCACTCCCCAATACACGAACTGTGGCCGGCGCGAGCCGGCCACAAATATCTGGCCACATAGTTAGGATGCTCTCAGGAGGCAAAAAGTTGCGTCAATCCGCAAAACTACCGAGCCGGGGCAGAATGGCCTTCTGCGGCTGCTGTCAGGCCCCGCCGGCCTCGCCGAGCCAGTCGCGCGGCCGCAGATAGTCCGTGTACAGAACCTCTTCCGGCGACCCGGGTTCGGGACGCCAATCATACTCGTAACGAACACGCGGCGGCAGTGACATCAGGATCGACTCAGTACGTCCGCCGGACTGCAGTCCGAAGAGCGTGCCGCGGTCGTAAATCAGGTTGAATTCGACGTAGCGGCCACGCCGGTACAGTTGAAATTCGCGTTGCCGTTCGCCGAACGGGTGTTTGTGGCGCTTCTTTACGATGGGAGCATACGCTCGCATGAAACCGTCACCGACCGAACGGACGAACTCGAAGCTCTTGTCGAAGCCCATGTCATTGACGTCGTCGAAGAACAACCCGCCGACGCCACGTGTCTCTTTGCGGTGTTGCAGATAGAAGTAATCGTCGCACCATTGCTTGTAATCGGTATAGAGACCATCACCGAACGGGTCACAGGCGCGTTTTGCGGCCTCGTGCCAGGCGACGACGTCTTCGTGAAACGGGTAATAAGGCGTCAGATCGAATCCGCCGCCGAACCACCAAACCGGGTTATTGTCTTCATCACCCGCCGTGAAGTAGCGAAGGTTTGCGTGTGTTGTGGGCACATAGGGGTTTTCCGGATGCAGGACGAGCGACACGCCAAGCGCCTGGAAGCCCTGGCCGGCAAGATCCGGGCGTGTTTTGGTGGCAGACGGCGGCAACTGATCACCGAATACATGGGAAAAATTCACCCCACCTTGCTCGAAAACACCGCCACCGACAAGCACGCGGCTTTCGCCGCCGCCACCGCCGGCACGGTCCCACGCATCGCGGCGAAAGGTCTGTTTGCCGTCCAGTTGCTCCAGTTCCGCAATGATTCGGTTCTGCAGCGACTGCAGATAGTGTTTTACCTGATCGATTTCGTTCATGTCTGTCCTGGCCTGATCAGCGTGCCACTTTCGAGGTCGCGTATTTCCGATGCGCCCGACGCCGGTCCACATTCGCCCGGCACGATGTAGTCTACAAGATGCGCGAAGCTGCGCCGCAGCACATACGAGTTGCGGGCGACGGGTTGCCCCGCGATATTGGCGCTCGTCGAGATGATGGGCATATCGACGACATCGCAGATCGCGGCCGCAACCGGATTGGTCGTGATGCGGACTGCCAGACTTTCGTGGTCGCCGGTAATGATCGCTGGCACGATGTCGGATGGCCGCACCAGCCAGGTCACAGGGGCCGCGACATCCGGTTTCGGAAGTCGCTCGCGGTGTGATTCGTCAATCCAGTCGCTGAACTGTTCGTGCCTCGCGGCGATCAGGATCAATCCCTTGCTGGCGTCGCGCTCCTTAATCTCGAGCAGACGCTCCACGGCTGCGATGTCGTCCGGTAAGCAGCCGAGACCGAAGACGCCTTCGGTCGGGTAGGCGATGACCCCGCCGCCGAGCAGAACATCTGCGGCTCGCCCGGCTGTCATCATCGTC
>DAOWGY010000238.1 GCA_030641695.1 Gammaproteobacteria bacterium | reverse complement strand
CCGTCATGACCGCCCATGTGAGGGGAATGACCAACGGCACGAGTATGCCCATCGTGCCCCAGCTGGTACCGGTCGCAAATGCCGTGATCGCCGCCATCAGGAAGATCGTCGCCGGCAGCCAGGCAGCGGGAATCGTGTCGCCGAGGATGGAGATGAGATAGCCTTTCGCGTTCAACGCAGTGCTGACGTCGCCCATCGACCAGGCGAGCACCAGTATGATCATGCCGAACAACGTTGCACGTGCACCGCCGTACCAGGCGTCAACGGTTTCATGCACCGAGAGAATGCGCTGCCCGATCGTCATACCCGCCGCGGTCAGCGCACCGATAAACGATGCCCACATCATCGCCTTATACGGATCGGCGCCGCCGACGATTTGGCTAATCGTTTCGCCCTCGCCCGTAACGTACAGACCTGCGAGCAAACCGAAAATCAGTACGATGATCGGTACGAACGCATTGAATGCTCGTGGCGGCGCGTCGGGTTTCGGCTCCAGTGTGTCGCCATTCGGTGAATCCGAATCATCGTCTTCAGTCGAGAAGACGTTGCCCGCGCGGGCACGTACTTCGGCCCGGTACATCGGCCCGATGTCGCGCCCCGTACTTGCCACCATCAATACGAATACGACCGCAAGTATTGGATAAAAACTGTAGGGAATCGAGCGCAGGAAAATCGTATAGGCGGGTATATCTGACAATTCGTCGATACCTTGCAACGCATTATCGATCAGGCCGACTTCGTAACCGATCCAGGTTGTGATTAACGCAATGCAGACGACCGGAGCTGCGGTCGAATCGACGATATAGGCCAGTTTCTCTCTGGAGATTTTTAACTTGTCGGTAATCGGGCGCGCGGTGTTGCCGACGACCAGCGTATTGGCATAGTCATCAAAGAAGATCATGAGGCCCATCGCCCATACTGCGACCTGGGCACCGATCGCCGACTTTGCCCGGCTCACCACGATGCGCACGATGCTCATCATGCCGCCGTTCCGGGTAATGATGCCGACCATGCCGCCGATCATCATCGTAAACAAAATGACTGCAGCACGATCTTCGTCGGCGAGCGCACCGACTACGAACACCTGGAACGCGTCGAGCAGTCCCAACCCGGCACCTTTGAGTGTGAACGACTGCAAGGCTGCCGCCCCGAGCCAGATACCGATGAGCAATGCCGGGACGACACTGCGTATGATCAATGCCACGGCGATCGCCGTAAATGCGGGCAGCAATGCTACCCATCCCGGTAGAACACGGACTTCAGATACCGCCGAGATTCCACCGGCACTTACGTCGACCGCGAACGTGCCACTCTCCGCGATGGATACGCCCTCAAATGTCGCTGTGCCGGTCTCGTCTGCACGTGCCGTCAGTTGCTGTCCATCAATACGCAGAACAACTTCTGCTTCGGCCGCCACGTCGTTAACAACGATGACCATCGGCACGTTGTTGAGCGCCTGTTCGGCGACTTCGATTTCGATCGCGGACGCGGCGAACGGCCATGCGCAAATAACGACGCTGCTTACAGCGAAAAGGCAAACCCGGAATAGGGCGTACAGGTCTTTGGTTTTGATGTTCTTGTTCCTGCCGCTTGCGGTGCCCCGGATGTTAACATGCGTTCGATGACACAATGAAAATGACCCCGCTGGAAACCGAATCGCGCAGCGTCTGGTCTGTTTTCCGAAAAAAGGGCTCAGTCGGCGTCACGGGCCCTCGCGAGATCCATCTCTACAAACTTTGCACCAGCGTGGTAATGCCACGCCGCCCACACGAGCATAGTCGTACACACCGCAAGCAGGCTGAAGCGCATCGATTCGTGTGCAAACGTCGAAGCAAGTACGTCACTCAACCAGCCGGTCAGTGGCGGCCCGACGCCGAAGCCGATGATGTTGATGACGAACAGCATCAGGGCTGATGCGGTGGCCCGCATGCGCAAAGACACGAGGCTTTGCACTTGTGCCAGCACCGGTGCGAGATAGAAGTTCGAGATCGCGGCCGGCACCAGGTAGAAAGCCAGGCACCACGACGGTGTGGGTGCCAGGAATACCGCCACGTAGAACAACGCCGTCAGCAGGACGCTTGCTGCAATAAATTGCATCGCGAATTTCTGACTTTTGCGGCCGAAATAGTCGGACAGGTAACCGCCGAAGAAAAACCCGAAACCGCCGACGAAGCCCAGAATCAATCCCAACCGGAGCCCGACCGAGGCAATGTCCATGTCGAAGCTGCGCACCATGAAACTCGGAAACCACGTGATGACCGAGTAGCCGGTCAACGAAGTGAGACCAGCAGCGACCGACAGGTGAAGAAATGAGCGGCGCCCCATCAGGAAGCGAAGAACTTCCCGGAGCGGCGGTTGCCGGCCGCTGTCGGAGCGTTCTTCGGACATGCCGCGCGGCGGCTCGCTTACCGTCATGCGAAACAGGATCGCGAGCAACAAGCCGGGCGCGCCGACGATGAAAAATGCCTCACGCCAGCCAATGTTCTGCGAAATCCAGCCACCTGCGATGTTCGCAAGCATGATCCCCGCCGAAATGCCGAGGGTGTAGAAACCCATCGCGGTGGCGCGGTTGGCCGGCGGATAGTAGTCGGCGATCATCGAGTGCGCGGGCGGACTGCAACCCGCCTCCCCGATACCTACGCCGACACGTGCAAACGCCAGTTGCACGATATTGGCTGCGACACCGCAAAGCGCCGTCATGCCACTCCAGACGGCTAGCGCGATGGTGATCAGGTTACGACGGCTGAAGCGATCGGCGAGTCGTGCAATCGGAATGCCGAGCGTCGCGTAGAAGATCGTGAACGTGGTGCCGGCCAGCAGGCCGAGCACGCTGTCCGCAACCTTGAACTCGGCACCGATAGCAGGCAACAGGATCGCGAGGATCTGCCGGTCGATAAAGTTGAACATGTACACGATGGCAAGCATGACCATCGCGTAGCGGCGCGCAGCATGAGTGATCGCGTTGTGCGCCAAGTTGTCCAGTTTGTCAGACCGGTCAGTCGCGGGCAGGCGTCAAACTCGCCGCGTTCGGTCGTCGCGGGTCCGAAGACCCCCTGAACACACCATCCTTGTACGCTACGGTTTGCAGGCTACCCATCGAGTACTGCGTCGCCGCGAGCTCATGGCCGCGCGCCTCGAGAATGCGAGTCGTATCCGGGCTGAATCCGGACTCGAGCTGCAGCAGGTCCGGGAACCATTGATGATGCATGCGCGGCGCGGCTTCGGCTTCCGCAATGTTCATGCCGTGGTCGATGACGTTCACGACCATTTGCAAGACGGTCGTGATGATGCGGCTGCCACCCGGACTTCCGGTCGCGAACCAGGCTCTGCCCTCGTCGAACACGATGGCCGGAGTCATCGAACTCAGCGGCCGCTTGCCGCTCTCGATGGCATTCGCCTCGTCGCCGAGCAAGCCGTACGCATTCGGCACGCCCGGTTTGGCGACGAAGTCGTCCATTTCATTGTTGAGCAGGAAGCCCGCGCCACTTACCGCGATACTGGAGCCGAAGGAAAAATTCAGTGTCGTCGTATTCGATACGACATTGCCGTCACGATCGATGACCGAGTAGTGAGTCGTGTCCGGACTTTCGTACGCGGGCGGAACGCCAGGCGCAACCTCAGTCGATGGCCGTGCCCGATTCATATCGATCGACGCTGCGAGATTTTTCGCATACTCCTTGCTCATCAGCCAGGCTTGCGGAACCGCGTAGTAATCCGGATCGCCGAGGTGCTTGCTGCGATCGGCGTAGGCGAGTCTTGCGGCTTCTGCAAGCACGTGCACCGCATTGGCACTACCGGACCCGAACTCGGTCAACGGAAAGTGTTCGAGAATATTCAGCATTTGCACGATGTGCACACCGCCGGAGCTCGGTGGCGGCATCGTGACCACCTCGTAGCCGCGGTAAGTACCGCGCGCGGGCTCGCGTATGGAAGGCTCATACGCCGCCAGCGATTCAGCATCGATGAGTCCACCGCCTCTGGCCATTTCGGCGACGATTTTCTTCGCGATCTCGCCCTTGTAAAAAACGTCCGGCCCGTGTTCGGCGATGGCCTGCAAGGTATCGGCCAGGTCTGCCTGGATCAATCGGTCACCAGGCTTGTACGGTTCGCCATCCGGTTTGAAAAAATACTGGCAGGCTGCCTGCAGACGGCACAGGCGCTGTTTGCGTTTGGACAGCAAGCCGGCTAGATCGTAGGTCACTACCATGCCGTCGCGCGCAAACCGAATCGCCGGGTCGATGAGCCGGTCCCAGGGAAGGCGCCCATAATCCTGGTGGGCGCGCCACAAGCCGGCAACCGTACCTGGCACACCGGCTGACAGGTGACTGAAACGCGCCTTGTCGTTGTCAACATTGCCGTCTGCATCGAGGAACATGTCATGGGTGGCACGCCGCGGCGCCAGTTCCCGATAGTCGATCGCGACGGTTTCACCGGACTTGGAGTCGTGTACGAGCATGAAGCCACCGCCGCCAATGTTGCCCGCGCGCGGCAAGGTAACGGCCAGCGTGAACCCCACTGCCACTGCAGCATCGACGGCATTGCCGCCGTCAGCGAGTACCTGAGCGCCGACCTCGGACGCCAGGGCGTTCTGCGAGGCGACCATGCCGGCCGACCCGAAAACCGGGTGACGCAGGTCTTCGTAACGAACGATCGGGGTATCTGAGGTCTGTGGGAACGCCACCGACCACGGCAACAACAGTCCGGCTAGGAGACAAATCAGTTTTCGCATGGCAGGTCGGTCCGGCAATGTCGACGAAATGCGATCAAACCACAGCCGATGCCGCCTGACAATCTCGTTCAGGGCAGGATAGTCTTGAATATGAAAAAGAACACGATGGCGAGGAAAGCGCCCGCCGGTATCGTGACCACCCAGGACACGAAGATGCGTGCCACGACCCGCAAGTCGATGGCCTCGATGCCGCGGGCGAGTCCCACCCCGAGTACGGCGCCGACCAGCGTGTGAGTCGTCGAAACCGGTATGCCGGTACCCGAAGCAATGACGATGGTCGTTGCCGCCGCCAGTTCCGCGGCAAAACCGCGACTGGGTGTGAGCTGGGTGATCTTCTTGCCGACGGTCGAGATTACGCGAATACCGAAAGTCGCCAGGCCAATCACGATACCGGCACCGCCGAGCATGAGCACCCATAGTGGCAAGGCCGCTTCGGCAGTCACTATCCCGTTCTGGGCAACACTGATGACGGCAGCCAGCGGGCCGATGGCGTTGGCAACGTCATTGGATCCGTGTGCGAAGGCCATCGAGCATGCGGTGACGATCATCAGCACGCCGAAAACACGTTCAACCGTGTAGAAGTGCTGCGACTTCTCGGCTTTCGGGTCCGACTTGATTCTCTGAATCGCGACCGCGCCGATCAGCGCGATGACGACCGCGATCGCAGTCGCCAGCAGGTACGAGTCGCGAAGGCTGATATCGAAGCCGACGTGCTTCAGGCCCTTGAGAATCGTAACCAGCGTAATCGCGAATGCGGCGAAAAAGATATAAATCGGAACGTATCGCTTGGCGTGCGCCAATGGATCGTCGCGGCGCAGGATCAACTTGAGCACACTCTGGTAGATGAGGTAGGCGATGAAACCGGCCGTCAGAGGCGAGACGACCCAACTCATGACAATCAAACCGACCTTTCCCCACTGCACGGCGTCGACACCGATGCCGACCGCCGCAAAACCGACAATCGCACCGACGATCGAATGCGTCGTGGATACCGGCCATCCCTTGTGCGAAGCGATGAACAGCCACGTACCGGCGGCAAGCAGTGCTGCCAGCATGCCGTAGACCAGCAGCTCAGGAGTTGCCGCGAGCAATTCGATATCAACAATGCCCTTGCGAATCGTCGATGTGACCTCACCGCCTGCCAGCACGGCGCCAAGAAATTCAAAAACGGCCGCAACAAGAATCGCCTGCTTGATCGTCAACGCTTTCGAGCCGACGGATGTCGCCATGGCGTTCGCGACATCATTCGCGCCAATTCCCCAGGCCATAAAGACGCCGAACAAGGCCGCAAGGACGATGTAGATCGTAGCTGCTTCCATTAATGTGCCCTCGAGGGTTGGCCCCCGTTGTTCTTGGTTATTAGTGAGAGAGCAGTAGCTCGAGTCGGCGCCCGACCCGTTCCGCCATGTCGGCAATTTCGCCTGTCAGTTCAATAATCTTGTACATGAAGACGGCATCGACCGGCTTCAGCGTGTCCTCTATTTCGAACAGTGCCGCACGCAGTTCGGCCTGTTTGCCATCTGTGTCGGTCTCGATCCGGTCAAGTTCCTCGATGAGTTCCTCGACGAGATGGACTTCAGCGCCGCGAAACCCCGTCGCAAATAGCTCGTCGAGTTCGCGCACGCTCTTGCGCGCCTGCTTCGCCGCATCGATGTTGCGATCGACGAATTGCAGAAACTGTTTTGAAATCGCTGCAGGGACCCGCAACCTTCGACCCAGCACCAGACCTGACACGTCTTTTGTGCGGTTGGCGATCATGTCCTGCACGAGCAACAACTCGAGAAGATCCTGCCGCGGCACCGGCATGAACAGGCTCTTGGGCAGGTTCAGCCGGATTTCCTTCTTCAGATCGTCCGCTTTGTGCTCGAGATCCTCGATCTGGTCGCGATAAGCGATCGCCCTGTCCCAATCGCCTTTCACCGCAGCAGTCATAAACGGGCGCAACTTTTTCGCACATCGAAACGCAACCTCGATGTGTTTCTCCAGTGGCACCACTGGCGATTTGCCGAAGATGTTTGCTAGCACGTTTGTCATGCTGTCCTCGCAAGCAGACGATTTTTCGCGCCATGCTACCACAGGCCCCGACACGACAGGCATCGGGATTTTCCGAGGCCCCGCTGCACTGATCCGGAACGGCCGGCGCATGCTAAAATTCGCCGCCCTGACACGCTCAGGAGCGACTAACGATGGCTTACTGGCTGATGAAATCCGAGCCCGATGCGTACAGCATCGATGATCTCGAGCGCGACGGCCGCGAAATGTGGGACGGCATTCGCAACTACCAGGCTCGCAATATGATGCGTGACGACATGCGCGTTGGCGATGAGGCGTTTTTCTATCACTCAGCCTGCAAGGAGCCAGCTGCCGTCGGCATCATGAGGATTGCCAGCGAGCCCTATCCCGACCCAACGCAATTCGATCCGGACTCGAAGTACTACGACCCGAAGAGCAACACGGACGATCCGCGCTGGCGACTCGTCGATGTCCAGTTCGTTCGCAAGTTCTCGCGCCCCGTGACTCTTAAGGAACTGCGGGCGCATCCGGGTCTCGATGGCATGATCCTGTTGCGCCGGGGCAATCGCCTTTCGATCATGCCGGTTGAAAAACAACACTGGGACCTCATTCTCGACCTCGAATAGATGAAACAGCGACGATTCATCGTAATCGCGGCACTGCTGGGCCTTGAATGCAACACACTAGAATCGGAATAAATCATGAAATATCAAAAGCTTGTACTAGTTTCCATGTGCCTCGTACTGGCCGCTTGCGGCGAAGCCGTAACGCCGGAATCCGCTGACGGCGCGGACGAATCGGCCGTGTCCATGGAACGCGCAAATCCGCTTCTTGCCGACTGGCACACGCCATTTGGCGTTCCGCCTTTCGACCTCATCGAATCCACCGACTATCTGCCGGCACTGCGTGCCGGCATGCAGCAGCAGATGGCGGAGGTCGACGCAATCGTCGCCAACCCTGAGCAACCGACATTCGCAAATACGATCGTCGCACTTGACGTCAGTGGCGGCACGCTGGGCAGCATCAGCCGACCTTTCTTCGCCGTAAATGGTGCGCATGCCGATGACGTCATCCGGGAAACCGCGAAGACCGTCGCACCGGAGCTGGCCGCACACCGCGACAATATCTCGCTGAACGGCGGCTTGTTCGAGCGTGTCGACGCTGTTTTCAGACAACGAGAAAAGCTCGCCCTGAATGGCGAAGACCTGCGCCTGCTGGAAGAAACCCACAAGCGTTTCGTGCGCGCGGGAGCCAACCTCGAGCTCACAGCACAGACGCGGCTCCGCGAAATCAACTCGGAACTCGCGACCCTATCGCAGCAGTTCCAGGAAAACCTGCTCAACGAAACCAACGAGTTCGAATTTCTGGTTACGGATCGTGCGGATCTCGGTGACCTGCCGGGGAGCCTGGTCTCGCTCGCAGCCGAGGAAGCGAAACGCCGCGGCCACGATTGCGACGAGTGCTGGCTATTCACACTGCAGCGGCCGAGCATCAATCCGTTTCTTCAGTATTCACCCAATCGCGAGATGCGCCGCAAATTGTTCGACGGCTACGCGATGCGTGGCGACAATGACAACGAGAACGACAACAAGGAGATCGTGCAACGTACCGTACAACTGCGCACCGAACGTGCGGCGCTGATGGGTTACGAGACGCATGCACACTTCGTGCTCTCGAACAACATGGCCGAGACACCGGCTAACGTCTATGGACTGCTCAACCAGATCTGGACACCTGCCCTGCGCGTGAGCAAGGAGGAACGCGAGGCCCTGCAGGCGATGATGCACGAGGATGGCATCGATGATGCGTTGCGTGGCTGGGACTGGCGCTATTACACCGAAAAAGTACGCAAGGCGAAGTACGATTTCGACGAGGACGCACTGCGGCCGTACTTCGAAGTCAACGCGGTCCGCGACGGTGTCTTTGCTGTGTCGACGGAACTCTTCGGCATCACGTTCAGGCAACTCGAGGACGTTCCGACCTGGCATCCCGACCAGCAGGTATTCGAAATCCTGGACGCCGACGGCTCGCATCTCGCAATCCTGTACATGGACTTTTTCGCACGCGAGACCAAGCGAGGCGGCGCGTGGAAGAACGCCCTGCGGCTGCAATCGAACGTCGACGGCTTCGTTACCCCCATTATCACCAACAATTTCAATTTCCCGGCACCGACCGAAGTCTCTCCGTCACTGCTGAGCCTCGGCGAGGCCGAGACCCTGTTCCACGAATTCGGACATGCCCTGCACGGCATGTTCTCGGACGTGACGTATCAGTCATTGGCAGGTACTCAGACACCGCGCGATTTTGTCGAATTCCCGTCGCAGATCATGGAGAACTGGATGCGTGAACCCGAAGTCCTGCAAATGTTCGCGAAGCACTATCAAACCGGCGAGGAAATTCCGCAGGGCACGATCGACAAGATCGGCGCATCCGCGAAATTCAACCAGGGCTTTGCGACCGTCGAATACATGGCGGCCGTCTACCTCGACATGGCGTATCACACGCTCGATTCGACCGAAGCCGTCGAACCCCGCGCGTTCGAGAGTAGTGCGATGACCGACATTGGATTGATCGAGGAGATCATTCCGCGATATCGCAGTGGCTACTTCTCGCATATTTTCTCGGGTGGCTACTCCGCCGGATACTACAGCTACATCTGGTCCGAGGTTCTCGATGCCGATGGATTCCAGGCCTTCAAGGAAACCAGCCTGCTCGACAAAGACACGGCCGCACGCTATCGCAAGGAGGTGCTGAGCAAGGGCGGCACGGCGCCCGGCATGGAGTTGTACGTCAACTTCCGTGGCCGCGAGCCCGAAATCGGACCGCTGCTCGAGAAACGCGGCCTGAACTAGATTCACCTATGGGCGCGCTCCTGCCGGAGCGCGTCCCGGTACGATTTGGTGGCACAGGCGTTTATGCCGGGTGTTCGGCTTGCCGCTGGTCGCCGCTTGCGCTTGGGGAATTCCTCTCGCTCAACCTCGCTCGGCGTCGTGCCTCGCTCGCCTCGGAGAATCCTCGCTTCGCTGTCCCTGCTCGCTCGGATTCTACGACGCTCGAGGAACACCCCAACCACTTCGGCGTCTACAACGTGACGTCGCCAGTTCTCGCGACAGGGTCGGTTGCATCGTTTGCGTCAGGGCCACCAAGCGGGCTGCGGGGATGTTTTTCGAGGAAGTAAAGCGGACCGAAGGGAGCCATGACGAGAAAAAGCATGGCCGCAGCCCGCCCCGGTCCCAATCGCGCGCCGAGGCGCGCTCCCACAGTCCACTTCTGTGGTGATCAGCTCAAAGCGCCTCGAGGCGTTCGTAGAGCTCAGGTGAGCGCTCCAGCGCCAGCATGATGACGACATCGCCGGGCTCCGCCCAGGCGAGCGCTGAATCGAACGACTCGATTTCCTCGTCGTTGTGCTCTATCTGGTCGTCGCTCGCACCGCACTTCAGCAGCTCGTCACGAATGAGGCCAAACACGGCACCAGGTTCGCGCCCACGGTAGTAGGCCGCCAGTTCGGAGACGATGACACGGTCGAGGCCCTTTTCCCATGCTTTCCTGGCAAGCTCCCGGATCAGATCATCGGGCCGATCGCCTGCTTGAGAGAAACACAGCGCCTTGCGTTTGCCTTGCAGTGCCGAGGCCATGTCGAGCAAGGCGTCAATAGCCTGCGGATTGTGTGCAAAGTCGATGATAACCGTGAAACCGTTCACCTCGAAGACGTTGCCGCGCCCCGGATTCTCATCCTGAGTCATCGTCTTGAGGCCGTTGCGAATATCGTCCATCGACACACCCATGCAGGACGCCAGTGCCGCGGCTGCGAGGGCGTTAGCCGTGTTGTGCCGCGCGACTCCACCGAGCGTAATCGGAATGTCAACCGCAGCACAGATCGTCTCGCGATGCTCGCCGTCGATTTTCACCAGGTCACCCGCATCGAGCAGAAACGCCACGCCACCGGCGCTCGTGTGCGAGCGCACCGTCGCATTGGTCGGGTCGAGTGTGAACCAGACAAGCTTGCCTCTGTACTCGCCTGCTCGCGCCACCAGTCGCTCGTCATCGGCATTCAGAACGAGCGCACCGTTGTCTCTTACCGCTCGACTTACGATCCACTTGATGTCCAGTAACTCGTCCATAGTACGAGAGCCGAAGTCACCGAGATGGTCCCTGCCGATATTGGTTATGACCGCGACGTCGGCTTCGTAGACTCCAAGTCCCCGGCGCAACAAGCCGCCACGCGCCGTTTCGAGAATTGCCGCATCGACGTTCCTGTGCCGCAATACGTTGCGCGCACCGCCGGGACCTGACCAGTCGTCTCGATCGATCACCTCGTGATTGATCGCGATGTAGTCCGTCGAACTCATGCCAACATTGTGCCCGGCTGCGCGCAAAATGTGTGCCGCGAGACGTACCGTCGTGGTTTTGCCGTTGGTGCCGGTGACGAGCCCCGACGAAATATCCTTGTAGCGGTTCCAATCGAGTGAGCCGGGATCGGGCAGTTCACGTACGGGCCAGGTTTCCGAATGGCGACCGAGCCCGAGAGATACCTCGTCATCATCCCACAGGAAGGTCACATCGTGTTCCGCCGCCAGGCGTTCGAGTTCGATGAGTTCGGGATTCGCTTCTTCAGCAATCGAGTTGCGTATTGCGGCGGCGGTCTCCGCGAAATCAGGTTCGT
>DAOWGY010000216.1 GCA_030641695.1 Gammaproteobacteria bacterium | reverse complement strand
CTCGATCCAGCTTCATTGCAGCTCAGACTGCCCCAAATCAAAGCTAATAGAAACCCTGATTGGGTGGGCTGCGGGCATGCTTTTTCTCGTCATGGCTCGCTGCGCTGCGCTTTACTTCCTCGAAAAACATCCCCGCAGCCCACCCAATCAGGGTTTCTATTGGGCGATTTTTCCGGCAGGGTGATGCGCTATGAAGCTGGATCGAGCCATCCGCATTGCCCTCGCGCTGCTGATCGTGGTGGTGTTCTTCATCGCCATCGGCGCGTTGCTGTTTTTCACGCAAACGGCCCTCAATGTCTGGGACCGGCTCCTCGAGGGACCGAAGATTCTGTTGTGGGGCTACGTTGGCGCGATGCTCGCGCTCGTCGTACTCGCGGCCTACCTGATCTGGCGCCTCGTTATCCGCCGCGAGGTGCCTGCCGTCAAAAAGACAGCGAGCAAACCGCTGACAAAGCAGGATATCGAAGGGCGCCTGCGCGACGCTGAGGCCGCTGGCATCGATGTCCGTGATGCGCAGCAGGAATTGCAGGAGCTGGCTTCGCGACAGCAGGCCGGGGCCGTGCACCTGTGTTTCTTCGGCGAGATCAGCACGGGCAAGAGTTCGCTGATCAAAGCGCTGGTTCCGGATGCAGACGTTGCCATCGACGTCGTTGGTGGCTCGACGGGCGACGTGCGCCATTACCGCTGGCAAAATAGTGCCGGCAACGAGATTCTCGTGACCGACGTGCCCGGCACCGGCGGCCATGAACATGGTCTCGACGAGGTCGCGCTCGAGGAAGCGCAACGTGCACACGTAGTTCTGTTCGTCTGCGAGGGTGACCTCACGCGTGCCGAGAGCGACGCCGTCCGGCATTTGCTGGTACTCGACAAACCGCTCGTACTCGTCATGAACAAGGCGGATCGCTTCGACCTCGAGGAACAGGCGGCGCTGATGCAACGATTGCTGCAACACGTCGATAATATGGGAGGGGCGCTGGAGCGCGACAAGATTGTGGCCGTATCCGCGGGCGGTGACGTCGACGTCATCGAGCGCAGCCAGGACGGCTCGGAGTCCGTGTCACGTCGGCAGCGTCCCGCAGACATCGGCGTGCTCGTTGTCGCGATCAATCGATTGCTCGAAGATGCAACGCAGCCGCTCGACGTGCGTCGCGACCGTGCGGTGTTTCGCCTCGCGGCCGATAAACTGGCAGAGGCAGAGGCGCAGTACCGTTTGCAGCGTTCGGAACAGATTATTCGCAACTCGACGCGTAAAGCCGTGCTCGGGGCACTCGCTGCCGTCAGTCCGGGCACCGATATCATCATTCAGGGTTACATAGGCACGGCGATGACGCAGGAGCTCTGCAAATTGTATGGGGCAGCGCCGCGTGACCTCGATATCGAGGAATTTCTGAATCTGAGCCAGAGCCGTGTTGGCAGGGCCTTGCCGCTGACGCTCGCTGTCGCCGGCAACGGTTTGAAGGCGTTTCCGGGAGTTGGCACGGTGGCTGGCGGTGTCGTACACGCGGTCGCCTACGGTTTGATATTCGACGCGCTGGGACGCAGCCTGGTCCTGACGCTGACACGCCACGGGGATCTCGTCCCCGAGGAAGCCGCGAAGGTATTCGAGGAAGGCATCAGTGAACATTTGGAAGCGGGCGTTCGCCACGTTGCCAGACTGGCCCTGGAAGAAAAAGCGGACGCCGGCTGAGGACGAAGGCGGTTCGGGTCATCTGACGCTCGCACGCGAGAGCTTGCGCGATCTCATCGATGACAGCCGGCTACCGGACGGCGTACGCGATTCGCTCGCGCATGACTACGAAGCTGTCGAGGCAATGCTCGAGAAGCTCGAGCACGGCCACCTGCACCTGGCTGTATTCGGTCGCGTGAGTACGGGCAAATCCTCGTTGTTGAACGCATTGATTGGCGCCGACACGTTCACAGTCAGCCCGTTGCACGGCGAGACCAAGCGCTCGTCGATGCACCAGTGGAACGAGGTTGAGGCGAACGGCGTATTCCTGATCGATACGCCGGGGCTCGACGAGGCCGGTGGCGAAGAGCGGGAGGCGCTGGCGAAGGAAGTTGCTGGTCGCTCTGATCTCGTTATTTTCGTCGTCGATAGCGATATCACCGAAACCGAACTCGAATCCCTGAGGACGCTGCTCGGCCGGGGTCGCCCCGTCATCGTCGTGTTGAACAAGAGTGACCTGTTCACAGGCGACGAGCAGGCTCAGCTAATGGAGTCACTGCGATCGCGCACCGCAGGCATCGTCGACCCTGATCATATTCTCACCGTCGCGGCACGACCGCGATCGCAAACCGTTGTCGAGCTTGACGCTGATGGCAACGAGCACACCATCGAACGTGCGCGTGAACCCGACGTCGAAGTGCTGCGGCTGCGCCTCTGGGACATCCTCGACGCGGAGGGCAAGACGCTCGCGGCGCTGAACGCGAGCCTGTTCGCGGCGGATCTCAGTGACCAGGTCGGGCGCCGCATACTCGTCGCTCGCCGGGAACTGGGCGACAGACTCGTGCGCACGTATTGCGTCGGCAAGGGCATTGGTGTCGCTTTTAACCCGGTCCCGGTCGCGGACCTGTTCGCAGCCGCATTCATCGATATCGGCATGGTCGTGCACCTGTCGCGCGTCTACGATTTGCCCCTCAGCAAGAGGGAGGCAGGCTCGCTTGTCGCTGTCATCGTTGCGGAGTCCGCGGCGCTGATGGGCACCGTGTGGGCACTGCATTTCGTATCGAGCGCGCTCAAGGTCGGCACGGGCGGCCTGTCGACGGTTGTCACGGCCGGCGCACAGGGCGCAGTCGCCTACTACAGCACGTACGTGGTGGGCCAGGTGGCTGCCGAGTACCTGGCCAGGGGCAAGTCCTGGGGCGAGGGTGGACCGAAGAAGGTCGTGCGACGCATTCTCGACGATCTCGACCGCGACACGGTGTTGCGCGATGCGAAGCGCGAGATTCGAGCGCGCCTGAAACTGGGCTGAGGAAGACGCGTGAACAGGCAGGCTCGGCTGGCGAGAATCTACGAGACGATCCGGGAGATTCCGAGTGGTTCAGTCGCAAGTTATGGCCAGGTCGCAGAAATCGCCGGCATTCCTCGGGGCGCGCGCCAGGTTGGTTGGGCGTTACGACAACTTCCACACGGCCAGGACGTGCCGTGGCACCGCGTCATCACGGCATCCGGAAAAATTGCGTTCGACATGGACACGCCGCAGTTTGAGAAACAGATGAAGCTGCTTATGATGGAGGACGTCGCCGTTATAGCAGGCCGCATCGACATGCAGAAGTACCGCTGGCAGCCGGATCTTGACGAGTTGTTGTGGAAGCCGTCGTCGGCATGGGATGAGATGTGAGCCCCAGTAACAAACTTCGATCGACGTTGCTGAACATCCTGTTGAGCCAGCGTGTGCGCGCCATGAAGCGAGGTGTTGCCGAGCTACGTCGCAAGTTGACTGGCCGGCCGCATGTCGTAACGGCATTCCTGGAACTCGACGACCCGTACTCATACCTGCTCAGTCTGTACCTGCCGCAACTACAGGCACATTACGACGTCGAACTTCGCATCTGCCTGACGCCGTCAATGGGTGATAGCTACAAGCCGCGACCCGAAATGCTCGCCGAGTATGCCGTTACTGACTGCGAGCGCGTCGCGCGCGAGCTCGGTGTGCCGTTTCTCGACAAGGGCAGCACGCCGCCCGTCGAACACCGGCGTGCGCTCCTCGATGCGCTGGCAAGTAATGCCGGCAGTCCCGGTTTCGGCGCCGAGCTTTTCGAGGCGCTTGCCGCGTACTGGCGGGGCGATGTGGATGCCGTGAGGCGTCGTGCGGAAACGGCGGCAAAACCGGGTAGCGCCAACGCGACGCTCGACAGTAATCAGCGCCTGCTCTTGAGACTTGGCCACTACAACGCCGCGACCCTCTACTACGGGGGAGAGTGGTACTGGGGCGTTGATCGTTTGCATTACCTGACGTCGCGACTCGATGAACTCGGCGCCAACAGGGAGGGTAAACCGAACCCGCAGCTCGCATCCATTGGGCAGGCAATGCAGGTGGCATTGCCCGTGAGACCACCCGCGGCAGCGAAGGATCTGCCGCCACTCGAAATTTTTCATTCGCTTCGCAGCCCGTATTCGTATTTGTCATTGCGACGTGCCTTCGAGGCGGCGGACGCCTTCGGCCTGAAGCTGGTCATCCGGCCGATATTGCCGATGGTAATGCGTGGCATGAAGGTGCCGCGCAAAAAGCTCATCTACATCGCCAATGACACCAAACGTGAGTCGGAGCGCCTCGGCATTCCGTTTGGACACATTGCCGATCCGGTTGGCAGTGGCGTGGAGCGCTGCCTGGCTGTCTTCAATTACGCTTGCGGCGAAAAGAAGGAGCGGGACTTTCTCATCAACGTCGGCGAGGCGATTTGGGCGGAGGCCATCGACGTGGCGACCGACAAAGGCATGCGAGAGGTCGCTGCCCGTACCGGCCTGTTCTGGCCGGACGTCGTCAAAGCGATGCAGGACGACGGCTGGCGAGACGGCATCGAACAGAATCGCGAGTCGATGATGGAATCGGGTTCGTGGGGGGTGCCGACGCTGCGCATGGGGGACTTCGTCGTTTGGGGCCAGGATCGTATCTGGCTGCTCGTGCGGCACGTCGAGGAGCTGTGTGAGACCGGGGACGGGATACTGATATGACAACCGTGATTTTCTCTCACGGCCAGGAAAGCGGGCCGTGGGGCACTAAGATCAAGGCGATGGCCGCAATGGTAAAAGAACTGGGGTGTGCGGCCGATAGCATTGACTATCAGGGCATAGCCGATCCGACTGAACGTGTAAACAAATTGATCGCCGAGTGTGATGGTATCGATGACAGGCTGATTCTCGTCGGCTCGAGCATGGGCGGCCACGTTGCGACAGCTGCTGCCGAGCGAGTAGGCGCGGCGGGCCTGTTCGTCCTCGCACCCGCTTACTACATGGACGGTTACGAGGAATTGACACCAACGCCGCCAGGCATGCCGATTTGTATGGTGCACGGCTGGCACGATGACATAGTGCCAGCCGATAACAGCATTCGCTTTGCGAGGCAGTGCAAGGCTACGCTGCACCTGATTAACGGCGACCATCGGCTAACGGGCAATATCGACGAGATCAACGGCTATTTGAAGCGATTTGTCAGACAGGTCGTAGGCGATTGAGGGGAGGACTACAATGAAGTATTCACTATTACTGGCAAGCTTGTTGTTGCTCGGCTGCTCGTCGGACTCCGATAAGGAGGATAAAGACAGCGTGCTTCTCGATGCGGCGCGTTCGCCGCTCGACAAGGCGGAGGCCGTCGAGGACGTCGTACTGGAGTCCAAAGACAAGCTCGACAATGCGATCGAAGAGGCCGAGGACTAGCGCATTTTCGGCAAAAGTCAAAGGTATGCAGACAAACTCTTTTCGGTAGACTGATTCGCCATGAACGTTGCGGGGAAAGTTGCGGGGATCATCTTCCGGCCGCTCTACTGGTTGGCAGGCAAGATTTTTGCATTCTGGGCCCGACCGGTGATTCAGCCGGACACGCCGGCAGAGCTTATCAATGATCCTGACGCCGCCGTTTGTTACGTTCTGGAGACTGGCGGTCTCGCGGATATGCTGGCGCTCGAGCGCGTCTGCAAATTGCATGGTATGCCGTCCCCGTCCGAGTCCCTGCGATGCTGCGACGTTAGCGAGTCCCGCCGCGTCGTCGTGATGCGCAAAATGAAGGGCTTTTTGTTCCGGCGCCCGTCGACCAAGAGCTCGCAACGACTGCGACGCCTGGTTGAGGCGGCGGACCACAAGCAACAACAGCTGTTGCTGATCCCGGTGGCGATTTACTGGGGACGCTCGCCGCAGAAGGAACGCTCGGTTTTCAAACTGCTGTTCTCCGAGAACTGGGATGTCGCCAGTCGCACACGCAAGTTTTTTGCGACACTGCTGCTCGGCCGTAACACGCTGCTGCGCTTCAGCGACGCGCTACCACTGAGTTCAATAATCTCCGAGGATCTCGATGCTGCGATCGCGTACCGTAAGGTGTCGCGCATCCTGCGTGTGCATTTTCGGCAACGGCGCACAGCGACCGTTGGCCCGGACCTCTCGAATCGGCGCACGCTCGTCAATCACGTGTTGCTCGCACCCGGTGTTCGCAAAGTAATCGCGAACGAGGTCGGTGACGATGATGCAAGCATCGAACGCAAGCACAAAGAGGCGCGCAAGTACGCACTTGAAATTGCCGCGGACATATCGTATCCGACGATACGAGTAGTTGAACGATTTTTACGTTGGCTGTGGACTCGTATCTACGATGGCGTCGAACTCGGGCACATCGAACGCCTTCACGAAGTAGCTAAGGACAAGGAAGTCATTTACGTTCCTTGTCATCGCAGCCATTTCGACTACCTGCTGCTGGGCTACATACTCTACGAACAAGGCGTGCACACGCCACACATCGCGGCCGGTATCAATCTGAATTTTCCGATCGTCGGACCGATACTTCGGCGCGGCGGCGCATTCTTCCTGCGCCGCAGCTTCAAGGGTAATCGCCTGTACGCTGCCGTCTTTGACGCCTACCTCGACCAGATCCTGCAGCGTGGCTATTCGATCGAGTATTTCGTCGAGGGCACGCGCAGCCGCACGGGCAGGCTGTTGCAGCCCAAGGGCGGCATGCTCGTCATGACCGTCAACTCCTACATAAAGAATCCCAGGCGACCGATCGTGTTCGTCCCGGTCTATTTCGGCTACGAGAAACTCATCGAGGGCGACTCCTTCATCAGCGAGCTTGGCGGTGCAGAGAAACAAAAGGAGTCGTTGTTCGGGCTGATTCGCTCGGTGAACGCCTTGCGTGAGAATTTCGGCAAGGTCTACGTCAATATCGGGGAGCCTATCGAACTCGAACCGCTGCTCGACCGGCTGCGCCCGGATTGGCGCGAGGCCCAATCCGAAAACGGTGAGCGCCCCACATGGCTCGGCGGCGTCGTCGACGAGCTCGGCATCGAGGTCATGAGCAAAATCAACGCGGCGGCCGCCGTAACGCCAATCAGCCTGCTTGCTTATGTATTACTCGCGACGCCAAAACAGAAAATCGGCGAGGCGGAACTCAGACGACAGCTACAACTCAACCTGGAGCTGACGGAGCTTTTTCGTTATTCGGCGTCCGTGACAATGCCCGACTGGACGCCCGAAGCGATTATTGCGCACGGCGAGAAACTCGATGTGATCAGCCGCACATCCCACCCTATCGGCGACGTCATCCATATGACCGAACACACTGCGGTGCTCATGACGTACTTTCGCAACAACATCCTGCACCTTATGGCCGTGCCGGCGTCCGTTGCATGCTGCTTCATTCAGGGTCACGAACTCGAACACGCTGAACTGCAGCGCCTGATTCGGCTGATTTATCCCTTCATGCGCAAGGAGTTGTGCCTCAAGTGGGACTACGACCAGATCGACGATGTAACGACACATGCGATCGAGGCATTTCTGCAATTGGAGATACTAACTCGAGGTCGTAACAAGAAGATGCTGGTGCGCCCTCCCGCGGGGTCCACGAAAGCATATCAGCTGCTGATGCTCGGTCAGACGATGGTGCCGATGCTGCAGCGTTTTTACCTCGTCATCGCGATACTCGTGCACCATGGGTCCGGCGAACTGTCACGTGCACGGCTCGAAGTGCTGTGCCAGCAGAGCGCCGAGCGGCTGTCGATGATTTATGGTCTGCACTCTCCGGACTTCTTCAATAAGTCCCTGTTCCATGATTTCATCAAAAAGTTGCAGGATCTCGACGTGATACGTCGTAACTCCGACGGCAAAATCGAATTCGACGACGACATCACGAGCATCGGTGCCGATGCACGGCTCGTGCTGGGCGAAGAAATTCGTCATAGTATTCTCTCGCTGACATTCAACGACGATGAGGCTGACGTGTGAAGGTCGCATCGTTCTATCGCTTTCTCGATCTCTCCGATCCGCAGGAATTTTGCGACGAATTGCAGGCGCTCTGTGATGAATTTGGGCTGCTCGGCACCATTCTGGTCGCGTTTGAGGGCTTCAATGGCACGGTAGCTGGCGCTGAAGACGCGATCCGGACCGTATTCGGCTGGATCGAAGATCGCCTGGATCTCGACGGTTCCGTCAAGGCACGCTGGACCGAGTCGAAGGAAGCACCGTTTCGTCGCATGCGCGTGCGGGTCAAGAAGGAGATCGTAACGCTCGGGCGACCCGACATCCTGCCGCACGAAAGAACAGGTAAGTATGTCCCGCCAGCAGAGTGGAACGCGCTCATTGCAGATCCCAGGGTGGTCGTTATCGACACGCGCAATCATTACGAGGTTGAGGTAGGGACGTTTCCGCGCGCGATGGACCCGGGGACCAACAGCTTTCGGCAATTCACGGATTTTGCGAGTGACCTGGCAGAGGCGTCGACAAACCGGCCGCTCGCGATGTTTTGCACGGGTGGTATTCGCTGCGAGAAAGCGACTGCGTTGATGCTCGAACTCGGCTTCGAAGAGGTCTATCACCTTCAGGGTGGCATTCTGAACTATCTCACCGAGGTGCCGCCGGATGAAAATTGCTGGGAAGGCGAGTGCTTTGTGTTCGATACGCGTGTGGCTGTCGACCGCGACCTTGCCGAAGGCGGCTACGTGCAATGCCATGCCTGCCGTCGACCGCTGTCAAGCAAGGATCTTGCGTCACCCGACTATCGAGAAGGCGTCTCCTGCCCGCAATGTATCGGCGAGCTCGACGAGGAACGCGCTGTGCGTCTTGAGGAGCGCTGCAGGCAAGTGGCGCTGGCGGATGCACGCGGCAAGACCCACATCGGCCAGAAACTAGGCTCGTAGCGGCCTGGTGGCCGCAGCTATCGCTCGCGCTTCGAGAAGCGCTCCAACAATGCGCCGTTGGAGCGCTTCTCGAAGCGCGATTTATTTACGCGTCCAGATCCGGAATCAGCTCGCTCTCCAACGCCGTGATCATGTCTTTAAGTAACAGTTTGCGTTTTTTCAGACGCCGGATTCGCAATTGGTCAACCATCGGGTCGAGTTGCAGCCGGTCGATCAGGTAGTCGAGGTCTCTATGGCTGACACGCAACTCGCGCAAGCGCTCGAGTTGCTTGAAAGATTCGGTATCGACTTTGTCGGACATTCAGGACATTCAGGACAGTTTGCGCATTCCCCAAGACTATATTAGCCGAGGATGACAACCATGCTACCCGCCGTCGGGGAGCAGCGCCAGCCAGTCATGGTCCGTGGCCCCAATGACCATGAAATACGGGTTGAGAATGTTCTCTTTTTCATTGTAAGTCATAGGCTTACCGTCGAGCGTCACAACAGAACCACCGGCCTGTTCAACGACCGCCTGGGCGGCCGCGGTGTCCCACTCCGAGGTCGGCCCGAGGCGCGGATAGACGTCGGCTCCTCCCTCGGCGACGACGCAAAATTTCAGCGAGCTGCCCATGGGCACCAGGTCGCAGTTGCCGAGACGGTCGATGAACGCATCCAGGCTTGCGCCACGGTGCGATCGACTGCCGACCACACGTACCGGGTCGGCGCTGGCGATTGCCACCCGAATTTTCTGTGGTGCATCCTCGCCGATGCGAAGCTCCGCGCCGTGTCCCTCGCAGCCGACGTAGGTTTTGCCCTGAACCGGCACGTGTACGACACCGAACACAGGTCGGCCGCCTTCGATCAGTGCAATGTTCACCGTGAACTCACCATTGCGATTCACGAATTCCTTCGTGCCGTCCAGCGGATCGATGAGCCAGTAGCGCT
>DAOWGY010000226.1 GCA_030641695.1 Gammaproteobacteria bacterium | reverse complement strand
TTCATCGTTGTCGTTCTACCAGCCCTCGTGCTCGAGATATTTTTTCGTGCGTGAAACCGGGTCCCAGGGTTTCCAGAGCTCGCTTTCCTTCTCCAGCCGGTACAGGTCCGGGTTGTCGGACGATGTATGAAATCCCTGTCGCCAGGTAATCGCCTCGATCAGGGTCGGGCCGTGAACGTCCGTGTCTGCGCGCGCCTTCTTCGTCACTGCGTACACCGCCAGCGGATCATTGCCGTCCACGCGCACGTTCGGGACCTCGTAAGCGTTGCCCTTGGCTGCGAATTCGGTCGAGGCCGTCTGGCAATCGAGCGGTGTGGACACGGCCCAGCTGTTATTGATACACAGAAACACGACCGGCGGCCGGTGAATTCCCGCAAAGTTCATGGCCGAATGAAATTCCCCGCGAGAGGTCGCGCCATCGCCGAACGTGCCCAGCACTTTTACCTCGGAGCCCTTGAGCTTCGCCGCCCAAGCGACACCGCAGGCATGTGAGATAAATGAGCCGACCTGCGTCGGGCCCTGCACCATGTTGACGGCGCGATTGCCCATGAGGCACGGCAGCCGCCTGCCTTTCTGCGGTTCAGAAACTGCGCCGAACAATTGCGCAAACAGCAATTCGAGTGACGCGCCGCGCATTAGCCATGGACTCATGGTGCGATGCTCGCGAAATATCCAGTCGGACGGCGCCATCGCATGCGTGGCGGCTACCTGCACCGCCTCCTGGCCGCGCAATGGAATCCAGAATGCAATCCTTCCGGACCGCTGCAGCTTCCAGCCGCGTTCATCGATCGCGCGTAGCAACACCATCGTTTCATAAAACATGCGGACTTCGTCACGACTCAGATTCGGATCGTCCAGGTTGCCTTTGACCTCGCCGTTCTGATCGATCACCTGGCGTATGCCGAGCTCACCGGCATGCTCCAGTGGCACCGGCATCGGCGTTCTCGGGTTTCCTGCAGACGGTGTCGTCATTCCTTTCGGCCCTGCTTTACCCGTTCTTCGGCGATTCGGTTCGCGGCATCGGCCGTCGTGATGCCGTCCGCGCTGGCGCGTTCCAGAATCCGCAGACTGGTGTCGTAGATCTGCCGAACGCGCTCCGGTACTTCATCGGGATCATTGCCATACCACTCGGCAGCGCAACTCACGAGCCCACCACCGTTGGTGACGTAGTCCGGCATATACGCAATACCGTACTCAGCAAGCAACTCTCCATGGTGTGGTTCGTCCAGTTGGTTGTTTGCCGCACCGGCGACAACGCGGGCTTTGAGCTGCGGAATAGTGTTGTCGTTCAGAATGGCGCCCATCGCGCAGGGCGCGAACACCTGGGCTTCCACCTTGTATATGTCTTCGGGTTCGACCACGTCTGCGGAAAATTCCTCGGCGAGGGGAGCAAGCTTTTCCGCATAAACGTCGCTTATCGTCAACCGGGCGCCCGCGTCGTGCAACAGGCGACACAGACTGGTACCGACATTGCCAATGCCCTGCACGGCAACCATCAGTCCGTCAAAGTCACCGCTGCCGAAGGTATACTCGATGCCGGCACGCATGGCACTGAAGACACCGAGCGCGGTCATGGGCGCCGGATCACCGTAGCCGCCGTCTTCCTTGCGCAGGCAACTGACACAGCGAGTCTCTGTGCGGATCTCCCGCATGTCATCAGGGTTGGTGCCGATATCCTCACCAACGATATAGCGCTCGCCGAGTGTATCGATCCACCGCCCCAATGCATGCAGCATTGGCGGCGTTTTCGCGGTGTGCGGGTCACCGATGATGACCGACTTGCCGCCGCCGAGGCCGCAATCCAGTATCGCTGCCTTGTAGGTCATGCCGCGCGACAGGCGCAGTACGTCCTTTATCGCGTCAGACTCGTTTTCATAATCCCACATCCGGCAACCGCCGAGCGCCGGGCCTAGCGTGGTGTCATGTATCGCGATAATCCCCCGTAATCCTGCAGCAGGCTCGTTGACGAAAACGACCTCCTCGTGGTCATCGAATTCCGGGGCTTCAAAAACACTCATTCCATGCAACTCCTGCAAGCATCGATCGCCGCAGACAATTCATCAATGCCGGCATGACTTGTGGCCACAGTTTCGATAACCGCAACAGTAGCCGTCGAGTTGGAACGCAGGCGCAGCATAGCGCGTAACTCCTTCGATGTTTGTCCCGCCTGCGGCAGATCCGCCTTGTTAACCACGAGGATATCCGCGATCTCGAGGATCCCCGACTTCATGGCCTGGATCGAGTCACCCATGCCGGGGGCGTTGACGACTACCTTGACGTCGGCAATCGATGCGACCTCGACCTCGGATTGTCCGGTGCCGACGGTCTCGAGCACGATCACGTCCCAGCCGGCGGTATCGATGATCCGGATAACCTGGTCGATGTTACGACAAAGCCCACCGAGATGACCGCGGCTCGCCAACGATCGGATATAGACGCCGTCATCCTGTGCGTGCTCCGCCATGCGCAGGCGATCGCCGAGAATGGCTCCGCCGCTGATCGGGCTCGACGGATCGACGCTCACCACCGCCACGCTGCGATCCTGCGAGCGGCACAGGGCAGTGTACGCATTAATAAGAGTCGACTTGCCAACGCCAGGTGCGCCGGTAAACCCGACAACCGGAGTCGTGCGCGGTTTGTCCGGCACGGTCTCGAGGAACGCGGCATGACCCGGGAGCTCGTTATCGATCATCGTGATGGCTCGAGCCAATGCGGCGAGTTCCCCGTCGAGCAATCGGGTCAGCAATGCAGATGATTCGGGCTGTGTCGGCATCATCTGGACGTCAGGGCGTGATCAACGGATTACCGAAGCCGAGTTCATTACGCAGGCAGGCGACGATTTCACCGTGCGTTGCACCTCCCTCAGCTGCTTCGACGACCGCGGCGAAAATGTTTTCGTCCTCTGAAACGGCGCTGCGCGCAAGCGCGTCGAGTGCCCGTTGCGTGGTACGTCCGTTGCGCTGTTTCTTGAAATCAACAAAATCGGCGACCAGTCGCTCGATTGCCTGCGGGTCCGGCCGGTAGGGTGCCGGTTCCGAATCGTCCACGCCTTCTACAAAACAATTAACGCCGACGACCTTGCGCTGACCCAATTCGACCTCTTGCTGAAATGCGAGAGCGGACTCGCCGATCATGCCCTGCACGAGTCCGGTCTCGACGGCTCGATACATGCCGCCGGCAGCGTCGATGCGTGCGATGAGCTCCTCGATCTCTGCCTCCATCTGATCCGTCAGCGTCTCGATGTAATAGGAACCACCCAGCGGGTCGATCACGTCACCGA
>DAOWGY010000362.1 GCA_030641695.1 Gammaproteobacteria bacterium | reverse complement strand
GGAGTTCGTTTCGAGGGAGGCCGAACGCTACGGTCACCGCCTGACGCGGCCAGTACGCATCGAACTCGGCAACCCGATCCACGAACAGCCGCCGTCGATTGACGACGCGCAGAACGTGCTTGATGTGATGCTGTGGTCGCTGAAGATGCGCTGGTGGGTATCCGGCATCGCGAACGATCAGGACCGCATCGATCCTGACGTTCGCATGTTCGTCCGTTATCACAGCCCGGAGACTACCCTCACACTCGAAAACTCCGTCGGCGTACAAAAGGGCATGTACGGCGTCGTCAACGCCTATTCCAGTCGCCAACTTCGCGGCAGAAACAATGTCGTCATCGCCCATGAGTTTCTGCACACGCTCGGGGCAAGCGACAAATATGACCCGTCCAATGCACAACCGATTGCACCCGATGGCATCGCCGAGCCGAAACGGGCGCCGCTGTATCCGCAGAAAAAGGCGGAGATCATGGGTGGACGCATCGCGCTGGCAGAAGATGACGCAGTGGTGCCAAAGAGCCTCGGTTATGTCGTCATTGGGCCGCTGACGGCACAGGAAATACGCCTGACAGACTGAGCGCCCCTCGTGTCGCTTCCTCTGCCGGCGCGGCTGGGCTACGCTCCCCGCATGCCCGCCGATGACTCCACATTACTGTCGAGCAAGGGACTTCGCGTCAGCGTGCCCGGGCGCGTTCTCGTCGACGAACTCGAATTGACACTCAGTCGCGGCGAGTTTGTTGCCATTCTCGGCCGTAACGGCACGGGCAAAACGCTCTCGCTACTGACGCTCTCCGGCTTGCGCCGCCCCGATGCAGGTGATGTGCTGCTGGCCGGTAAAAACATCGCGACGCTGCGCCGGCAACAGGTTGCCAGGGAACTTGCACTTCTGCCGCAGGACACGGAAGACATATTTCCGGCAACTGTGCTGGACACTGCGCTCGTAGGCCGACATCCGCACATTGCCCGGCTCAGATGGGAATCCGCGGCGGACCACGATATCGCACGCGCGTCGCTGGCTACCGTCGGTATCGATGATCTCGCGGAACGAGATGTGCTGTCCTTATCAGGCGGCGAACGCCGGCGCCTCGGGATCGCGCAGATCCTGACGCAAGCGCCCGAAATCTACCTGCTCGACGAGCCGACCAACCACCTCGATCCGCAACATCAACTCGATACCTTGCGCGTGTTTCGGCGTGCTGCCGATGACGGTGCAGGGATCATTGCAAGCCTGCATGACGTCAACCTGGCTGCGCGTTTCGCTGATCGGTGCCTGCTGCTATACGGCGATGGCCGCTGGGAACTCGGCGCGGTTGACGATGTTTTGAACGAGACCCGGCTCGAGAAATTGTATGCAACGCCGATGGAAGCCGTGAACTGGCGCGAGGGCCGTCTGTTCGTGGCGAGCGGCGCGACGACCGCACAATCCACCTAGATAACGAATCCTTTCAGCAAGTCGAGGTAGTGACCGTGCAAAACCGGGTTGGCCGCCAGCACGGAACGCGTGTCGAGATCAGGTGGATTGCCATTCAAATCGGTGAACAGGCCGCCCGCCTCGCTGACAATAATCGCCAGTGCGGCAATATCGAGTATGTTGACGTCCGATTCGATGACGGCTTCGATCTTGCCCGCGGCAAGAAGATGGTAGTGATAAAAGTCACCATAGCCGCGAATGCGATCGGCATCGGCGACGATCTTTCCCAGGCGCTGCCAGCCATCGCCCCTGGCGAGTGACTTGAGATTACCCGTCGAGACGGCCGCACGATCCGAGTCGGCGATGTCACTCACGGCCAGCCGCTCGCCATTCAACCACGCGCCAAGGCCCTTCTCCGCCCACGCCAGCTCGTCCATCATCGTGCCGCTCGACACGCCGAGCACGATTTCTCCGTTATGCATCAACGCGATCTGCGTGGAGAAGAAAGGGTACTGCCGCACGAACGCCTTGGTGCCGTCGATCGGATCAACGAGCCACAGGTACTCGGAGTCGGTCTGTGTGCGCCCGAATTCCTCGCCGTAAAATCCATGCTCCGGAAAACGCTCGAGAATAATCTCGCGTATCGCGGCTTCGCACTCGACATCCGCCTGCGTGACCGGTGTCCGGTCTTGTTTGATCTCTACGGCCAGGTTGCCCTTGTAGTACTTGCGGCTGATCTCGCCCGCGGCGCGCGCCGCTTCGAGCGCCACGCGCAGGTGGTCGGAGGACAGATTTTCGTCAAACGTCGTCAAGGTTTATGCCGATCAAGGTATTACGGTCGAAAGAACTATGGCCGCTCGACCGGAATTAGACAAGTATCGGTCAGCAACTTGACAGCGCCGCGCCGCGTTCCTATCGTAGCCTGGTCATTAGGTAAGCCCGAGACATTAATATCGGGCGACGGGAAGCCGGTGGAAATTCCGGCGCTGCCCCCGCAACGGTGATCGAGCAAAAACCTCAGCCCCGCGGCAACAGAACAGGCCACGGAGCCACTGCGACGCACACACGGTGCTCGTGGGAAGGCGCTGAGGCAGGAGTCTACTCCGCTCGTAAGCCCGGAGACCGGCCTGGTGAACACGCGAGCGGCGCGGTGGGCGACTGGCGTGCGGCACCTGGCCGTCGTCTCACTCAATGCCGTTCTGGCAATTAAGAACACATCGCGTGCGGGTGGCACGCACAGGAGAGACTGATGAGGCTCTTTCGACTTACCTTGATAGCAGCGTTGTCGCTGTCGGTCGTGTTGCACGCCTATGCGGCCGACATATCGCCGGCGGACACGATCATCGTGACGGCAACGCGCACCGAGATACCCCTCGAGCATGCAACGGTCCCGGTACAGGTCATTACACGCGAGGACATCGAGTTATCGCTGGCGGCGGACTTGGCTGAATTGTTGCGCTTCGAGGCCGGCCTCGACATTGGCCGCAACGGCGGCCCGGGCCAGGCGACGTCTATTTTCATGCGAGGCACGGAGAGTAATCACACGTTGGTGCTCATCGACGGCGTGCGCATGAACCCGGGCACGATCGGCGGCGCGGCAGTACAACACATCTCACCCGAAGTCATCGAACGCGTTGAAATCGTCAAGGGCGCGCGCTCGGCGTTGTTCGGCACCGACGCGATCGGTGGTGTCATCAACATCATTACGCGTCGTGCGGAACGAACCAATGTCGAAGTTGGTACCGGCGCCGGCAGCTTCAATTCGCGCTCCGCGTTTGTTTCTGCCGGGACTCGCGGTAACCGCAATCAGTTTGGTATTACGCTCGACTGGCAGGACACCGACGGTTTTCCGCCACGGCTGGAATCGGATATCGATCGCGGCTACGACAACCTGTCACTCAACGTTTATGCAGCGCGGGATATCGGGCGCGGCGAAATCAGTCTCAGACACTGGCGCGCTGAAGGCACGGTCGAATACCTCGACTTCTTCCTGACGCCGGTAGACCAGGACTTCGAGAATTCGACGACCGCATTCGAGTTCGACAAGGAGATTTCGAATCAAGGCACGAGCAAACTCATCCTGTCCTACATACAGGATCGTATTTCGCAGAATCAGTCGGATGATTTCGTCGAGTCCGACCGGCTGAGCTTCGACTGGCAGTACACACACGCATTTTCCAGGCACACGATTACGGGCGGCCTGTTCGCGATTGACGAAAACGCCAGGACGCTGTCGTTCGGCTCGGGCTTTGACGTGGATACGGACGTCAGGGCGATTTTCCTGCAAGACCAGTGGAACCACGCCCGCCACCGGACATTTCTTGCAGTGCGCCTGACAGACCACGAATCTTTCGGCTACGAGACAACGTACAACGCCGAGTACGCCTACGAGCTGTCCGCGGCGTGGACTGCGCGCGCAGGACTTGGCCGCGCGTTTCGTGCCCCGGATGCCACGGATCGGTACGGTTTCGGTGGTAATCCTGACCTCGATCCCGAGCTCGCAAACGAGTTTCAGGTCGGATTGCGCTATGCCCCTGGTGGACGACACACAGTGGATATCGAGATCTACGCCAACGACATCGAGGACCTGATCGAGTTCGACTTATCGACCTTCACGCTCGCCAACATCGATACTGCGGAGATCCGCGGCGCGCAGCTCGGTTACGAGTACCGCGGCGACACGTTCATCCTGCGCGCGGACTTCGTCAAGCAGCGGGCCGATAACAAGACCACGGATTCGCGCCTGCTGCGGCGCGCCGAGGAGAGCATGACCGTCAGTTATGCGCAGGACGTCGGTAAGCACCGATTCGGCGTATCCGTCCTCGCGAGCGGCGATCGCGAAGACTTCGGCGGCGTTCATCTGGCCGGATATGTCGTCGCGAGCCTGACAGGCCAGTTGCACCTGTCCGACGCCTTGCAGCTGAACGCACGCATCGAGAATCTGTTCGATACTGAGTACCAGACGGCGGAGAATTTCCGTATGCAGGAGAGAAGCGCGTTTATCGAGCTAAGATACGGTTGGCACTAGAGCGGGCAGGAATATGGGCAAGCGATTGAGCAAAATCTATACGCGTACCGGCGATGACGGCACGACCGGCCTTGGCGACGGCTCGCGCACGCCAAAAGACAGCGTTCGTGTTGAAGCATACGGAACTGTCGACGAGGCCAATAGCGCGATCGGCGTCATCTTGTCGCACGCCGCCGTGCCCGAGTCGATTCGCGGCAGCCTGACAGAAATTCAGCACGACCTGTTCGAACTCGGTGGCGAACTCTGCATACCGGGGCACAGCGCGATTACTGATGCGGCCGTCGATCGACTAGAACAGGACCTCGACGCGCACAACAAGGACCTGCCGGCCCTCGAGGATTTCATCCTGCCCGGCGGGGGTCCGGCGGCGGCAGCCTGCCACCTTGCACGAACGATCGTGCGCCGCGCAGAACGTCGCACCAAAACGCTGGCGGACAAGGAGCCTGTACGAGCCGAGACGCTCCGCTACCTGAATCGATTGTCGGACCTGTTGTTCGTCTTCGCGCGCGTAATTTCCCGCGACGAGTCAGGCCAGGAAGTGCTCTGGAATCGCACTCGCGACTAGAGCGATCATGACTATTTTTGAGACCGCTTCTAAAGTGATTTCGCCATCAGTACAGCGTCACCGGGACACAGGCTGGTGAAGTCTACCGTCTGACGGATTGCATCTAGCGCCTGATCGCGTTGCCGGGTCGAGTAACCGAGTTCGCCGAACCAGGCATCGGCATCGATGGTCAGCAACCACAGTTCCCGCACACCCTGGCCGGCTGCCTGGGACTCGAGCGCGGCAACGAGCAGGCGCCCGAGGCCGGCGCGGCGAAACGCAGGGTCGACGACGAGCGATCGCAACAGTCCGGTCTCCCGAAAATGCTCGAGACCGATCAGACCCGCAATAGTGTCGTCGATCGTGGCCAGCAGAAATCCGATGACGCTGTCGGCGGTCAGGTCCTCGACAGGCAGGCTTGCGCGCGACAATAATTCGACGACGGCATCGAAATCGACCGCTGCCGCTGCGCGTATTTCGAGGTCATGCGCCATCGGCCTCCTCGTACGCAGCACGGCGCTCGCGTGCAGATTGCAGGGCCTCACAAATCGCCGCCCCCGCGTTCAACACCCGGGGCGTTGGCCGACTGAGCTCGTCGCCTGGCAGGAGAAAGCGGTTGCCGTAGCGGTTCGCCGCAATTCGCGGCCATCGATCCCATTCACTGAATGCATCGTCGCCCGAATCCCGCCCGGCGAGCATAGCCTCGGGATCACGATCGATGACCGCTTCAACGTCAACCGCCGGCGCGAGATCGTCGAGATCCGAGAACACGTTCAAGCCGCCACAAACGGTGATTAGTTCACTTGCGTAGTGTGTGTTGCTCACGGTGTACAACGGGCGCTTCGAAACTTGGTAAAAGACGCGGATGCTGTCACTGCCTGCAAATCTCTGCGCGAGTGCTTGCAGGCCGGCTTCGAAATCGGCAGCCACCTGCATCGCCCGCTCATCCCTGCCCGTGAGCTCGCCGATACGAATCAGCGCCGCCGGAATATCCGCAAGTTTCTGCGTACGAATGGTCTCGACGACGTAACCGGCGATTCGCAGTTCGTCGACGATGTGCGCCGGCGTGCCGCTCTGCCAGACCAGCAGCAAGTCGGGTTGCAACAGCGCCAGTTGTTCCTGGTCGATTGTGAACGCGTCGCCGACGAGAGGTAGTTCCTCAACTTGCGGCGGAAAATTGGAATACGCGCTGACACCGACGAGAAACTCCCCGGCGCCTGCCGCAAATACGAGTTCCGCAAGGCTCGGCGCCAACGTGACGATACGAGAGTGACGTTGCGCGTGCGCTTCGCTCTGCGTTACGTCAGGGGCATCACAGGCATATTGTATCGGCAGTGTTGCGATCAACAGGCTGAGCGCCGCCAGCCTCACACCGTCCAGCCGTACAGGGTCATTGCTGCGATGATGACGGCCCAGATGAGGAGCAACCTGAATACGAGCCTGTTCGCAGCCGTCGCCCCGCGAACTCCCCGCTCCGTCAGGTCCGCGTCGACATCGTCTTCGAGCGCGAGAGCGCCGACACCGACACGCGCGAGCAGGTTTTCGCTGCTTTCCGACGGCGTACTGCCCTGCTTGTCCCCGGGCCGCCGCCAGGCTGCCAGCGCGGCATCGAAATGCCCGGCCACTGCATATCCGATCGCCGTCAGCCTCGCCGGGATCCACGCGAGCCAGCCATGCAACATGACAGCAGCGCCGCGCACGCTCGTGCCTGAGCCCTCGTCTTCGCGAGCCCCCCTGAACCCGGCGCGCCGCCGCACCAGGTCGGTCACCCGATATGCCCACGCGCCCAGCGACCCGAGCGGCCCGCGCAACACGAACCAGAATATGACCGCGAACAGTGGGTTGTTGGCATG
>DAOWGY010000150.1 GCA_030641695.1 Gammaproteobacteria bacterium | reverse complement strand
TGCCGGAAGAGGACAAGCGCAGCCGCGCAATTCTCGAACAGATGCACGAAGAAGAGGCCGAACACGGCGAAAACGCGATCAGTGCGGGGGCCGTGGAGTTGCCGCCACCCGTAAAGCGGCTGATGAAACTCACGGCAAAAGTCATGACCCGGTCCGCCTACTGGCTGTAAATCGCCCCGTACACCGACGAATTCAACCAATACACGGACTTAGCTTGCCCTGACAGGCGTTCTGTATTACAACGGGGACGCTTGAGCGATGAGGGACCTATCCATGCAGTCGAATGCCAAGACCCTGAGCGACGTACCGGCGATCAATCGATTTCTGAGTTACTGTCGCGTACGAACCGTCCCCTCCAAAACCGTCATGATTCACGCCGGCGACCTGCCCGATGTCCTGTACTACATCGTGGACGGTTCGGTCGAAGTCATGATCGAGGACGAGGACGGCAACGAGATGGTGCTCGCCTACCTGAACAAGGGGCAGTTCTTCGGCGAGATGGGCCTGTTTTACGAACAGCCGACGCGCAGCGCATGGGTACGGACGCGCACCGAATGCGAGATCGCCGAGATGACGTATCCACGTTTTCGGCAGATCGCCAGTGAAAGCCCGGGTCTGGTCTTCGAGCTCGCGACACAGCTCGCGACACGTCTCGACCGCACCAACCGCAAGCTGGGCGACCTGGCATTCGTGGACGTTACCGGACGTGTTGCGCACGCGATCATGGATCTCTGTAACGAGCCAGACGCGATGACCCACCCGGACGGCATGCAGATCAAAGTCAGCCGCCAGGAGCTGTCACGCCTCGTCGGCTGTTCGCGCGAGATGGCCGGGCGTGTATTAAAGGTCCTCGAGGAACAGGGGCTGGTGTCGGCGAGCGGCAAGACCATCGTGGTTTACGGAGCACGCCCCAACCGCAAACTCTGATTGTTGGAGCGCCACCGATCGCGGTTCCAGAACCGCTCCAACAATAGCGCTTCGAGAAGCGCTCCAACAGGTCGGCATCTAGCCGGCCTTTTTGATTTCCGCCTTCATTGCCGCGATCATCGCAGCGTAGTCGTCGCTGCCGAAGATGGCGGAACCGGCGACAAAGGTGTCGGCGCCTGCCGCCGCGATTTCACCGATGTTATCCACTTTGACACCGCCGTCGATCTCGAGGCGAATCTCGCGGCCGCTCGCATCGATCATCTGTCGCACCTGTCGCAGCTTGTCGAGCGCTGACGGAATGAATTTCTGCCCGCCGAATCCCGGATTCACCGACATGAGCAGCACCATGTCGATCTTGTCAATGACATGCTCGAGCCAGCTCAGTGGCGTAGCGGGATTGAATACCAGGCCGGCTTTGCAACCCTCATCGTGAATCAGGCCGAGGGAGCGGTCTACGTGGCGGCTGGCTTCGGGGTGGAATGTGATATAGCTCGCCCCGGCCTTTGCGAAGTCCGGGATGATCCGGTCGACAGGCTCAACCATCAGGTGCACGTCGATCGGCGCCTCGATGCCGTGATTGCGCAGCGCTTCGCAAATCAGCGGGCCGATCGTGAGGTTCGGCACGAAATGGTTGTCCATGACGTCGAAATGCACGATTTCGGCGCCGGCATCGAGCACGGCTTTGACGTCTTCGCCGAGCCTGGCGAAATCCGCCGACAATATGGATGGAGCAATGAGTGGCGTCACGTTAGTGTCCTTGTGTCTGGCAGCCAAATGTACCTGAGTTGCTTTAGCGGATCGACCGTCGAGCTTTCAACATCTCGTAGGCGCTGCGAATCTCCCGCGTGCGTCGCCCTGCCTCCGCGACCGTGGCCGCGTCGGGGTTGCTGCCGGCGATCTTGTCGGGATGATTTCTATTCATGAGGCGCCGGTAGGCCTTCTTGATGTCGTCGTTCGTCGATGATTCGTCGATACCCAATGCGCGGTACGCACCACGGACCCGCGCCGAGTCAGCACTACCGGCGGGCGAACGTCGAAACCCTTTTTGCGCCCGGATCATCGCCTCAAGCTGCGCGAGCTCCACGCGACCGATGTCGAGTTCGGTGCAGATCGTCCAGATCAGCGCACGCTCGCGTTGACGCATTCGACTCTTCGCGAGCACGACCTCGAGCAGCAGGCGCACGAACAACAGGCGCTGGTCGGCACGGCGCGCGTGCACGCGGCGCAACTCGCGCATGACGTGAATCAACGGAAATCCCGGTCGTTTTCCTTCATCGAACCAGTGGATGGCACGCCGTACCCGCGACGGAGCGAGGTTCAGCCGGTACATGACGAGACGGGCCGCGCGAATTTCGTCTTCGCTGACCCGCCCGTCGGTTTTCGCGAGATGCCCCATGCACATGAACAGCGCTCGGACGTAATCCTCTGAGAGGCGTCCTGCCCCGGCGCCGAGCTCGTCGAACGCTTGATCGTGTGCCGCGAAACCACGGTCGAACTGGTGACCGATGAAATACCCCGCGGCAACGGCCAGGATCTTCAGTACCGGGGCAACGAGCAGGACGCCTACGATGGCCCCGACGAACGTGCCGATAATCTTGCCCCAGTACAAATCTTTTCCCGCCAGCCCTGCCGAGTCGCGTCAGGCGCCATCCTAGCGCTTGTAGCGAGGTATGCCTATGCCGATCGCTTGCCACATTAGTGACGAACAGCGATCATCACTCTCGAGGCGAACCGCACGAGCACTCACATGATTGACAACGCCGACGCGTTATTCGAATCCGCGATCCCGGACTTTCCGATGATCGGACGCGGCAAAGTCCGCGACATCTACAGCATCGACAACGAGCACCTGCTGATCGTCACCACCGATCGCTTGTCGGCGTTTGACGTCGTCATGCCGGACCCGGTGCCGGGCAAGGGCGAGGTACTGACACAGATATCCCTGTTCTGGTTCCGCATGATGGCCGATATCATCGACAATCAACTGACGTCCCTGACCGTGGACGACGTCATCGACGATCCGGAGTTGTGCCAACAGCTGCGACAACGATCGCTCGTGGTCAAGCGGCTCAAACCATTGCCCATCGAAGCCGTCGTTCGGGGTTACCTGATCGGCTCCGGTTGGAAGGATTACCAGGACACCGGCAAGGTTTGCGGCATCGAATTGCCGGCAGGCCTTCGACAGGCCGACCAGCTTCCCGAGACGCTCTTCACACCGGCCAGCAAAGCGGAAGCCGGTGACCACGATGAGAACATCTCCTTCGACCAGGTCGTGGATCTCGTCGGTGAACATCACGCGACGCAAGCGCGCGACGTTTCGATACAAATCTATGAACGCGCCGCCGCTTTTGCACTGCAACGCGGCATTATTATCGCGGATACGAAATTCGAGTTTGGTCTGGATGACGAAGGCAGGCTGTATCTGATCGACGAAGTCCTGACGCCGGATTCATCGCGCTTCTGGCCGGTCGATGGTTACGAAGTCGGCATCAGCCCGCCGAGTTTCGACAAACAATTCGTGCGCGATTATCTCGAGACCCTCGATTGGGACAAGACGGCGCCGGGGCCGGAATTGCCGGCTGACGTCATGCAACAGACCGCCGAGAAGTACCAGCAAGCCCTGCGACAGTTAACTCAACCCTGATCGCGTTTCGAGGAGCGCTCCAACGAGTACAATGGCTCTATGAAGACCAACCCGATCGAACACCTGAATGAGCTGATCTGGGGCGACGCGCTGGAGCGCCAGGGCCTGCCCGGCCGCATCGTCAGCAATGTCATGCGCTACCTGTACGCCGTCTTGCGCGACGTTTTTAGTGGTCAGCTCAACCTGCGGGCCATGAGTCTGGTGTATACGACGCTGCTTTCCATCGTGCCATTGATCGCCTTCAGTTTTTCCGTACTCAAGGGCTTCGGCATCCACGAGCAGCTCGAGGAGCGCATGTACCTGTTGCTCGAACCTCTTGGCGACAAGGGCATCGAGATTACCGATAACGTCATGGCACTCGTGCACAACGTCAACGGCAGCGTGCTCGGTGGCGTCAGTCTTGCCTTCTTCATCTGGACCGCGATATCGATGGTGCAGAAAATCGAGGAGAGCTTTAACTACGTTTGGTACGTATCGAAGCCACGCAATTTCGCGCGCCGCTTTACCGAGTACATGTTCGTGCTGCTGATCGGCCCGGTCGCCATCGTGATCGCGCTGGGCATGATTACCGGGCTGCAGAATCAGGAGCTCGTCCAGTATCTCCTGAGAAACGAGATCGTCGGACCAGTGTTCGTAGCCACAGGCAAACTGACACCGTACCTGCTCGTGTCCGGTGTCTTTGCGTTCCTCTACTGGTACATGCCGAACACGCGGGTTCGCGTGTCTTCGGCGCTCATCGGCGGCCTCGCCGGCGGTTTTATCTGGGCCAGTATGGTCATCATCTTTACGACGTTCGTCGCCAGCGCAGCACGCACACAGGCCGTGTACGCGAGCTTCGCGATCGCTATCATCACCCTGATCTGGGTATACCTGAACTGGCTCATCCTACTGATCGGCTCACAACTCGCGTTCTACTATCAGAATCCGGCTTACATGCCCATCGGCCGCCGTGAGCCGCGCCTGTCGAACTCGATGCGCGAGCGCCTCGCCCTGAACATCATGTTGCTCGTTGCTCAAGCGCACCGGCACGCCGACCAGAGACTCAATGTGCAGGCGTTGAGCGACGCACTCCAAATTCCGTCGCTGACGCTGGCGCCGATCATCACAGGCCTCGAGCACAACGACTTGTTGGCCTCCGATGAAAAGGAATTCCTGTTACCCGGCAGGGAGATGGCGCGGACCAGTCTGCGCGATATCCTCGATGTCGTCCGGGGACAGGGAGAGACGGGCTCGCACCGGGATCCGCAGTGGACCGGGACGATAGACACACTGGGGCAGGAACTCGACGACGCCATACTTGCGACGGTCGGCGACAGTAGTTTGTCCGACCTGCTCGACAGAGCAGAGTCGCGATCCGCGGACCCATCAACTGCCGGCGATGGTCATCTCGTCGACGAGGAGTGAGCCACAGCGAATGCCGCCGCGCATGTCCTGGTCGCGGCCGATGAGTGAGATGCGCTGGTAAAGCTCGCGCAGGTTGCCCGCGATCGTCACCTCGTGCACCGGATACTGAATCTCGCCGTTTTCCACCCACTGACCGACAGCGCCGCGAGAGTAGTCGCCGGTGACTGCATTGACGCCCTGCCCGATCAGTTCTTCGACGAGCAAGCCTGTCCCCATTTCAGCCAGCAGTGCGTCGAGTCCGTCGGCATTGCCGGGCACGATCAGGTTCTGGGCGCCGCCGGCGTTTGCGGTGGTCTCGAGACCAAGCCGTCGCGCCGAGTAACTACTCAATATGTAGCCTTGCAGCACGCCGCCTGACACGATGTCGCGATCCCAGGTTTTGACGCCTTCCGAATCGTAGGGCGCGCTTGCCATGCCTTTCAAAAGATGTGGTCTCTCCTGGATATCCACGAAGTCAGGAAAGATCTTCTCGCCGACGGCATCGAGGAGAAACGACGACCGCCTGTATTGCGCCCCGCCTGCAATCGCGCCCATGGCGTGGCCGATAAAGCCGCGTGCAAGTTCGGCCTTGAAGACGACGGGCGCGCGCTGCGTCTCTATCTTGCGCGCACCCAGCCGGCCCAGCGCGCGGCGCGCGGCTGTCTCGCC
>DAOWGY010000358.1 GCA_030641695.1 Gammaproteobacteria bacterium | reverse complement strand
GGGGGCCATGCATACCGGTTCAGCTTCGATTCATCAGTAGGGGGCTTAAATGTAAGCGTGAAGCATTGAAACCGAGGACAGACGGATGAAAATTGCCAAGCCGAACATGAAGCCGGTCATAGCGTTGCTCGTTGGAGCTAGTCTGATGATCGCGATTTCCGCGACCTCTTCAGCGGCCACTGCGGCCGGCGAAGAGAACAGTCGCATTTCCGTATCGCGGCACTTTCAGGGTGACGGGCGCGACAACGCCGTTGCGATCAAGGAGACGCGTGACGAGTACGGCAAGCTTTCGGTCACAGGCACGCGTGTCGGTAAAACCAAATCGAGCGTGCAATCCAAGACCTCGTCACAGCCCTCGATGTCGCCGAACACGGATTTCTGGTTTTATCTCGCGGATGTCGAGCTGTACGCCGACGATGATCGGGATGGATACTACTCTGGCGTGGATCTGCTATTCGACGTCGATACGTACCACACCGTGGCGGACATTTACGCGGTGGCTTACCTGAGCTATGAAGGCGGGCCATGGGAAGAGTATGCGGTCACCGAGGACTTCACGATCTTCGGTTCATCGGGCACCGATGACTACGTCATTGTTACCGACCTGGTATCGGGGTATCCGACGGGAGACTATGATCTTCTGATCGAGATCTTCGACGCCGACACGAACGAGTTTCTGGCGTTCTTTGGTCCGGAGGATAGTTCCGAACTGGCGTTCCTGCCGCTGGAGGACATTAATCGCGATGCGCCTGCAGGCGGCACCCGGGTTACGGTCAACAGTGGTGGTGGTGGATCGTTCGACTGGCTGATGCTCGCGCTGCTCGGCTTCGTTACTGTCGTCGCCCTGCGCCGCCAGCTCACGCGCCGGCCGGTCTCTCTGTAATGGGTGTCGGTGAGCGGCGTGCGGTTCGCATGACCTTCCTGCCCCACGCGGCGAGGTTGTCGAAGTAGATATACAGGGCCGGAACGACGAGCAGGGATACAACGGTCGAGAATGCGAGTCCACCGATGATGGCCCTGGCCATCGGGTAGTAGGGCGGGCCATCACCTCCGACCTGTGTGGTACCGAGCGCCAGCGGCGCCAGACCGACTATCGTCGTAGCTACGGTCATCAGGATTGGGCGCAAGCGATCGCGACCAGCTTCGATAATGGATTCATCGCGTGGTATGCCCTGCATACGCAGATTGTTGACATGATCGACGAGAACAATGCCATTGTTTACGACAACGCCGATAAGAATCATGATGCCGATCATCGCCATAAACGAGAACGTCGTGCCGGTTGCTGCAAAGAACAAAAACACACCGAAAATCGAAAACACGATTGAGCCGAGAATAATCGAAAACGGCAATACCAGCGATTCGAACAACGCTGCCATGACCAGGAAAATACATGCGATGCCGAGCAGAATATTGGTCATCATCATTGCCTGTGTTTCATCCTGGCGTTCGAAACCACGCCCTTCCTTCCAGCTATAGCCGGGTGGCAATTCGATCTGCTCCATCAGGCTATTAACGTTCGGGCGTATGTCCTCGGCACTGACGTCATCCTCGAGGTTTCCGGAGAGAATAACGGCTGTTTGCCGATCGGTGCGGCGTATCGTCGCTGGCGCGCGACCAATGTGCAGCGATGCGATGCTTCCCAGATTTATCCGCCGCCCGTCGGGTGTAAACAGCGGCAGACTGGCAAGCTGCTCGATGCTCTGCTTGTCGTTCTCGCGGAACGCCAGGCGTACCTCGACCTCACCCGATTCGCTACGGAATTCACGCAGGTTTTCGCCGCGCATTGCGATGCCGACAGTCCGCGCGATGTTTGACGCTGTCAGTCCAACGGCGGCCGCGCGGTCCCGGTCGATATGGACGCGTACCTCGTTCTCCCCAGTCTCGGAATCGGAGCGCACGTCTTTCAGGCCGTCGATTGACGACAGGGCTCTTGCGACATCGCGCCCGAGTTCGTTCAGTACCTCAGTGGAGTCTCCGGAAAGCTGTACCGTGAACCCTTCGCCGCCACCCTGCTGATCGAACTGGAAGCTGGGCTTGCCGATGGCAATCGTCGGCATGTCCGCCTCGATGCGCTCGATGATTTCCTTCGTAGACAGCGTCGCTTCATCCTCTTCGGTCAGCAACAGCGTCGACTCTGCACGACCCTGATCGTAGTAACTGTAGACCGAGCGGATGTTGAATTCCTCCTGATGAGAGAACAGGTACTCCTCGATTCTGTTGACAGTCGCCTCAACGCGTTCGAGTGAGTGCTGTCCCTCGACGTGATAGGGCATGAACAGTCGCCGCCCGACGTCCTGCGGGAACATGTCGAATTTTACGAGCCCGAGTATCAGCGGCAGTATGCCGATGACGCAGGTCAGGACGATGCCGAGCCCGGTCCACCATGGATGGCGAATGATCCATCGCAGGCTGCCTGTGTAACGTTGCGTCAGCCTGGGGATCAATGCGCCGGCTTTCGGTTTGGACGGCAGAGAGATCCGTGCGGCAAGCATTGGCACGAGCGTTTGCGCGATCAGCAGTGATGCAAGCAATGCGACGATGATGGTTATGGCGACATGCGTGAGGAACACCATGATGTCGTTCTTCGTGCCGACGATCATGGGTGCAAACACAATAATCGTCGTCGCTGTGCCGGCAATAACGGCAATGCCGACCTCGTGCACGCCTTTGAGTGTTGCCTGGAAGGGCCTGGCCTTATCGAGTTCGCGTTGTCGGAAAATGCTCTCCGTGACCACCACGGCGTTGTCGACGAGCATGCCGATGGCGAGCATCAATCCCATCATCGACAGGATATTCAGTGACAGTCCGGCGAAATACAGGGCGCCCAGGGTAATCAACAATGAGAAAGGTATCGAGGTGATGACGATCAGCGTTGTTGATACCTGGCGCAGGAACAGGTAGAGGACGATGATGGCCAGCAGGCCGCCGAGCAAGCCGGCATTTAACAGGTCGCTGAGTGACTTGCGGACACTGTCGCCTGCGTTATCGAGTGGGAAGATATTAATGCCGGCCATTTGCGGCAGTTTGCCGACTTCCTCGACCTCGGCGATGACCCGGTCCGTGACATCGACGAGATTGGCGCCCGTGGACTTGTTGACCGCCAGGCCAATGGCGTAGTTGCGATCGAGGTGCCGCCCATAGTTGCGGTCCGGTGTACGCAGTTCCACTTCCGCGATGTCGCTAAGCCGCAATCCGTCTGCCGATATGACGAGGTCGCGTATTTCCTCGATGGAGCGAAATTCGCCACGTGGCCGTACGCTCAGGCGCTGGTCGCCGGCCGTCAGGCGTCCGGCGTTCACCGCAAAGTTGCTGCGCGTGAGCAGGTCTCTGAGATCGGCGACGTCGATACCGTACGCGGCGATCAGGTCTGCGTTGAGCAGGATACGGATCTCGCGTGGGTCGACGCCTTGCAGGTCGACGCGTGACACGCCGTCTATGCGCTCGAGGCGCCGCTTCAGCAGACGGTCGAGAAGGTCGTAACTGTCTGACAGGTCACGCTCGCTCGAGATTCTGAGTTGCAGCACGGGCTGATCACCGAGCGAGCCCGTAAATACGAACACGCGCCGTACATCGTCAGGCAACTGGTGGCGGATGCCGTCGACCTTGGATCGTGCCTCGATGCCCTTGGCACCCATGTTCTGGTCCCAGTCGAACTGCAGGAATATCTGTGCATCGTTTTCAGTCGACGTCGAGAACATTCGCTCGACGCCCGACAGGGTCGCGAGCGCTTGCTCGACAGGGCGCGTAATCAGTCGTTCGACTTCTTCGGGTGTAGATCCGTCATACGGAATTTGAATGAAGATGCCCGGGAACTCGATATCGGGAAATTTCTCGAGCGGCAGCAACCGCGATGCGATCAGGCCGACCAATGCGAGTGCGACGAACACAACGATGGTCGTAACGGGTCTGCGCAGTGCGATCTCGGTGTGCTTCATCGCACAGCTCTTATGTCGCCGGCGACGTTACTGCGGACGGACGGCGCTTGCGGTCAAGTAATGAGTACACGACGGGGATCACAATGAGTGTCAGCAAAGTCGAGACCAGCAAGCCACCGATAACCGTAATCGCCATCGGCGTCCGTACTTCCGCACCTTCGCCGAAGCCAAGCGCCATCGGCAGCAATCCCAGCGCGGTAGTCAACGACGTCATCAGGATTGGTCGCAACCTGGCGGTTCCGGCTTCCATTATTGCATCGAACCGATCTTTGCCCTGTGCGCACAATTGATTGATCAGATCGACGAGCACGATCGCGTTGTTGACGACGATGCCGGCGAGCATAATGACGCCGATGAAGGCGACGATATTGATTGTCGTGCCTGTGATGAACAGTGCGAGCACGGCACCGACCAGCGCCAGCGGGATCGTGAACAGGATGACGAACGGGTGTATCAGCGATTCGAACTGAGAGGCCATCACCAGGTAGACGAGGAAGATCGCCAGTGCCAGTGCGAATTGCATGGATCGGAATGATTCCCGCATCTCTTCACTCTGCCCCGACACGGTCGCGGTAATTCCGGCCGGCATCGGTATGCGATCAATAATCGCGCCAGTGGCGGCTGCCGCGGCGCCAAGGTCGCCAAAGGCAAAGTTCGCGGTAATGATCGCGACTCGCTCTTGCGCGACACGTCGGATCTCCGCCGGACCCAGTGAGATATTCACATCGGCGACAGCTTCCAGCGTTACGGGCCGTTCCGAGGCCGGGTTGACGATCAGGCGGCGGATTTCATCGATGCTCGAGCTGCGCGTATCCACGCTGCGCACCAGAACATCAATCTTCTTGTCACGCCATGTGTAGCGTGTCGCAAGCTCGCCACGAACGTTCGCCACGACCGTGTCTGCGATATCGCGGACGGCGAGACCGAGTTTCGCGGCACGCTCCTGGTCGAAGACGATCTGAATTTCGGGGTTGCCTTGCTCCACGGTCGTCTTGATATCGGTGAATCGGTCGGATGCTGTCATCTCGGTGACGACCGCCTGGCTGACCAGCGCGAGCCCTTCGAGATCGTAGCCTGCTATCTCGACCTGCAGCGGGCTGGCGAACGTCATCAGGGACGGACGCGAGAATTCGTATTGCACACCCGGTATTCGGGCAAGCTCCTGCCTCATCACATCCATTGTTGCGGTCTCATCCGCTCGCGTCGCGCCTGACGTCAGCGCGATGCTTAGCGTGCCGGTGTTGTCCCCGGCGTCGACCGGATTGGCGTCCAGGCGATTGCCGGTTCCCGCAACGGAGTAATTCAGTGCGACGACGTCGACGCCGGCAGTGGCCCTTTGCGCCGCCTGTATCGCGCGGTCAGTCTCGGTTAGCGGTGCCCCCGGCGGCAGTCGCAGGTCGACGTTGAACTCACCCTGCGATAACTGCGGGATCAGCTCTGTTCCGAGTTGTGGCACGAGCGCCATGCTGCTGACGAAGATCAGCGTGGCGGCAATGATCACAGTCGGCCGATGTTGCAGCGACCATCGCAACAGGCCTGGGTAGATAGCGGCGGTCGCGCCGTACAAGCGCTGGAACAGTTGCGTCGGCAGCCACAGCAGAGCCCAGAACAACCAGCGAATCGCGGCGAAGACGAAGCCGAACATTCGCACCACAAAAGCGATCGCGCGGGTAAACCACCCGGGCGGCTCGTTTTCGCTGTCGGTGCTATAGCGGCTTCCGGCGCCGAGCGACGACAGCATCGGGATGACAGTAAGCGCAACGATCAGTGAGAACGTCAGTGCAAACGTCACCGTCAGGGCCTGGTCGCGGAACAGCTGCCCCGCGATTCCGGAGATGAACACCATCGGAAAAAACACGGCGATTGTCGTCAGTGTCGCCGCGACGACCGCAGAGGCGACCTCCGCGGTACCGTTTTGTGCCGCCTCGACGATGCCCTGACCCTGTTCTTTCTTGCGCACAATGTTTTCGAGCACGACGATGGAGTTGTCGACGAGCATGCCGACGGCGAGGGCGATGCCGCCGAGCGACATGATGTTGAGTGACACCTTGTTCGTGTACATCAGCAGGAATGTGCCGATGACTGATATCGGAATCGCGATGCTGACAATGGTCGTAGCGCGCGCGTCGCGAAGGAACCCGTACAGGACGATGATTGCAATGATGCCGCCGAGGAACGCGGCGTTCTTTACAGCATTAACGGCCGAGGATATGAAGCGCGACTGGTCGTGGACCACAATCAGTTCAATATTGTCGGGCAGCGAAACCTTTACACGCTCGAGCCGCTGCTTCAGCCGGTTGGCGACCTGCACGGTATTTGCATCGCCTTCTTTGTATATCGCCAGTTCAACCGACTCGCGTCCCTTCACGCGCGTGACGGCTTCGCGCTCTTTGTAACCACGTTCCACCGTGGCAACGTCTCTCAGGTAGACGGGACGATCAGCGACATAGGCAATAATCGCGTCACGGAATTCGTCGATCGACTGGAATTCATTCAGTGTCCGGACGAGGAAACGCTGGTTGCCTTCCTCGAGACGCCCACCCGATAGATTCACGTTCTCCGCGCGTATGCGCTCGGCGACCTGCACGATGCTGATCCCGAGTTGTGAAAGTTTCTGCTGGTCGACCTGGACCTGGATTTCGTCCTCGAGTCCGCCACTGACCTTGACAGCCGCTGTGCCTTCCTCGGCTTCGAGATCATTCTTGATGCGATCTTCGGCCAGTCGTCGTAGCGCCTTGAGTTGCGCCTCCGCCGCCTCCGCATTACCGGGATCGGATGCTTCCTTATATAGGAGTCCCAGCCGCATGATCGGCTCGGAAGCAGGATCGAAGCGCAGCAGCAGCGGCCGGCTTGCTTCGAGTGGCAGGAACAGCAAATCGAGTTTTTCGCGAACTTCGACACCCGCGACGTCCATGTCGGTTCCCCACAGAAATTCCAACGTGACATCGGATTGCCCGGAACGTGACACGGAACGCACTAGCCGAACGTTGCGAATAACGCCAACCGCTTCCTCGATCGGTTTGGTGACGAGGTTTTCGACCTCGATCGGTGCCGCGCCCGTGAGTTCAGTGCGGACCGTAACAGTGGGATAAGAAATGTCCGGCAGCAGGTTCAGGTTGAGTCGTGACAATGACACCATGCCGAACAGGCCGATTGCGACCATGAGCATCACGATCGTTACGCGACGCTCCGTTGCGATCTCAATCAGTCGTCGCATTGTCTGACAACTGCTGCTCGGTCTGCTGCCCGGCTTCCAGGTCGATCACGTCTTCCGCGAGCTCACCGGTATCGGGTCGATTGATAATCGTTACTTTCGAATCCTGTTTCAGGCTGACCTGCCCAACCGTTACGACCTGCTCGCCGTCCTCGAGTCCGCTGACTATTTCGACCATGCCACGGTTACCAAAACCTGTCGTGACGATTTTCCTGATCGCGACATTGTCCTCCACGACAAACACACTCATGGTACCGGCATCCTCGACTATGGCACTGCGTGGAATCTGCAGGGCGTTCTCGTGCACGTCATAGACAACGCTGATTCGGCCGAACATCCCCGGCTTGATGCGTCGTTCTTTATCGACGATCTCGACCGTGATCTTGAACGTCCCGGTTTGTGGATCGACAATCGGGCTGACCCGGCTTACTGCGGCGATCATCGGATCGCCGGGCAGTGCGTCGATCTCGATACTGACAGGCTGGCCCTGGTCGATATGCCGGTATTCACGCTCCGGCACGTGCAAGTAGGCAACCAGCGGGTCCAGGCTCGTCACCCTGAATAATGGCTCGCCTTCACTGACGGTATTTCCGAGCTTGATGTAGCGTTGCGCCACGACTCCATCTATTGGTGCCCGGATCTGTGTGTAATCGAGCTCGAGGCTCGCGAGGTTGAACGAAGCCTCGAGAGCTTCCATTTCAAATTTGATTTTTTCGAAGTCACCTTCGCTGATCAGCCCTTTTGCCTGCAGATCGACGTTGCGCTCATAGTCACGCTGCAGCTTGCGGAGCCTGGCTTCGGATTCGTTGAGTTCGAGGCGCAGGCGGGCACCGTCGAGACGCGCGAGGATCTGGTCCTTGGTGACGTCGTCACCTTCCTCGACCAGCAATTCCCGAATTTCACCGCCGACCTTGGCGATTACGTCGGCCTCTGCGAACGCTTCTATGGGCGCCGTACCGGAGTACGTCGCGTAGACGTCACCACGTGTCGGCAGGCCGGTCTCAACCGGGATCGGTGGCGATTCATCTTCGCCGGCTTTCGACTCCTTCTGTTGTTCGGAGTCACAGGCGGCAAGCGTCAGCACAATCAGAAACGCTGCCGGTCCGAATCGGTGTAGGCTCATTGGATCCTCCCTGGGTGCTGCGCTGTCTTTGCAGCCATGCACGCGACCCGCCGGTATCAGCCCGTGTAGCTGTCCCGGAGTGTGTTGCTGGCAAGCACCTTGCTGCCGTCGCGCAGCCCGGACTGGCCGACAATGACAATTTCTTCATAGCCGTCCAGACCATCGAGCACTTCGACGACATCATCAAATTGAACGCCGGTCTCGATGACGCGACGCGTCACCTCACCGTCCTCCACTACATAGACAGTGGCTTGATCATCCTCTTCAATGACTGCGCGCTTCGGAATGACGAGCGCGTCTGCGTGCTTTTCGTAGGAGATCGTGAAGCGTGCAAACATGCCGGGCGCGAGTTCGCCGGAGCGAGGGTCGATGAAAGCCGTGGCACGGAACGTGCCATTGCG
>DAOWGY010000361.1 GCA_030641695.1 Gammaproteobacteria bacterium | reverse complement strand
GTTATTGTCTTCGTTGTATTGATGTTTTGGGACTGGACTTATGTCATGAACCACGGTATCAGGATGTGGGAGTAATTATGTGCGGTCGCTTCGCTTTCTATTCGCCGGCGGAAGCGACAGCGGCGTTGTTCGGCGTATCCGGGTCACTCGATGTGGAGCCGCGCTATAACATCGCGCCGACACAATTCATCGCGGCGGTTCGCGATAGCGAGAAGAAAGCAGACGAGCAGGTAACGCGCGAACTCGTGATGTTGCGCTGGGGACTCGTGCCGTTCTGGGCGAAAGATCCGGCGATCGGCAATCGAATGATCAATGCACGTGCCGAGACGGTTGCAGAAAAGCCGGCATTTCGTGCCGCGTACCGTCGCAGGCGATGTGTAGTGCTGGCCGATGGATTCTACGAGTGGCACCGGGAGGGTTCGGTCAAGATTCCCTACTACATTTCAAGCGAAAACGACGAGCCGTTTGCTATCGCCGGCCTCTGGGAGCACTGGCAAAGCAAAGACAGCGCTGAGTCGTTGCAAACGGCGACGCTCATTACGACAGCGGCCAATGACTTCCTGACTCATTTGCACCACCGCATGCCCGTCATTCTCGAGCCGGATCGAGCTGAGCGCTGGCTGGCAGGCGATGAGGAGCTGCTTGCCACGGCAGCTGAAGACTGCCCGCCGCTGAAGGCCTGGCCCGTGGACCGCCGTGTCAACAACGCGCGTAACGAGGGCGATGACCTTATCGTGCCGAGTGGCGATGTGCTCGAGGCCTAGCCGTTTCCGCCCGCTATCCTGGCATACGGTTGCGTCGCGACGATCAGGGTCCCGGGTCCGCAATGCACGCCGAGGGCGGCGCCGAACTCTGTAATCGTCGTACGGTGCAGATTGTCGAACTGATCGCGAAGTTCACGTTCGAGTTCGGCCGCATCGTCGGCGCACAGGGCATGACCAATGGCGACGTCGAGTTCGGTAGCGGCAGGCGTGTGCCGTGCGACGTAGCGCGCGAAGCGGCGAATCAGGTGCCTGCGGCCAAACAGGAAGCTGCCGGAGGCCACGCGCCCATCGGGGACGGTGTGAATGATCGCCGTCGCCCGCAACAGATCCGCAATCGTCTTCACCCAGCGCGGCACACGGCCACCACGTACGGCATAGCGCAGGTCATGCAACAGGCCATAGGTACGCGTGTCCGGTATGAGTGCCTTCACGGCGGCGATTGTGTCGTCGATGCTGACGCCTGCCTTGGCACATTCGGCGGCATACACGGCCAAAAGGCCCTGCCCGAGCGATGCATTGCGTGAATTGATGACATGAATCTGCCCATGGGCGTTGACGCGACCGGCCGCGGACCGCGCGGCCTCCAGCGTACCGCTCGCCATGCCTGTGAGATTGATGGACAGGACGTCGGCGAAGTGACTGGCCAGGAACTGGTACTGGCGCCTGAAATCGCCCGGCGCGGGTTGCGATGACGTCGGGTGATTCGGGTTCGAGTCGAGCTCGGTGAAAAACTCTGCAGCCGTGATGCTGACCTTGTCGAGGTAGCCGCGATCACCGAACTGGATGCGGCACGGCACCATGTGTATGTCCAGGCGCTCCATATCCTCGTCAGGAATGTCTGCCGCTGAATCGGTTATGACGGCGAAGCGCTTGCCGGCGTCGTGACTGCTCATTTGCTGACGGTGCATGTCATCGGCCTTCTCGGAACTGATGTCCCCGTAGGCTCGCGCCACCTCGAAAACCCGGTCCGGTTCGTCGACATGAATATGCACTTTCGCTTTGCGCTTGGTGCCCGCAAGAACGAGCGAATCACCGATGTCCGACAATGCTTCGCGCAACTTGCGACGATCAATATCGGTGCCCGTCACGATGCATTCCGTGCAATACCGGTACGCGGACTCCTCGGTGCCACCCGCCGTCACGATCGGCGCTTCGACACTGATCAACGACAGGTCCGGTTCGGCCGCGATGCGGCCGTACTTTATGAATTCAGCCATACCGGCGACCAGGGCGACAAATCCTTTCGCGCCCGCGTCAACGACCCCGGCCTTGCGCAACACGTCGAGTTGCTCGGGCGTTTTCGCCAATGCGATCTCCGATTGCTGCAGGGCATCGGCAATCACGATCACGAAGTCACTTTGTGCCTCGGCCGCAGTCTGGTTGCGAACACTGCGCGCGAATGCCGCTATGACTGACAGAATCGTCCCTTCAAGGGGATTGGACAAGGCGTCATGCGCGTATTCACTTCCGAGAGTTACGGCTTTGCCGAACGTGTACGGTGTGAAACGACTCAATTCACCGGCCGAATCACTCATCCCCTGGAAGAACTGCGCCACGATCGCACCCGAGTTACCACGTGCGCCGTCCAGCAGCGCGTCCGCGATGGCGGCAAGCAGGGTGCCGATATGGTTTTCACCGGCCTGTTTGAGGACAGACAGTGCCGCACCGAGCGACAAGCTCAGGTTCGTTCCCGTATCGCCGTCGGCGACAGGGAATACGTTTATCTGGTTAAGGAACTCCTGCTCGTCGATGACACGATGAATACCGGAGATCAACGCACTGGAAAAGTCGTCAGCGGACAGATGTGTCGACACAGAGGCGTTCAAATATCCGTGCCCGTCTGCAAACTATTCGCGCGGTAGCAGGAATTCGGTGCCGCGGTAGTCGAGGATGACCCCCTCGGGCGTGATTTCCCTTACGACGGGCCCCTCGGCCAGTCGCGAGTTCTCCTGGTGTCTGACCATATTGATAAACACGAAGCGGTCTGACGGTGTGTCGCTGTAGACGTGGATGTCGAGATGCAGCTCGGCCATCTGGATCGTGCCGTTCGCACGCAGTTCGCCTGCGGTCGGCATCGCTCTGAGCGTAAACGCCGGTTGCGGCGTCTCCGCAGGTGCCTGCAGCACGGGCGATGGCGAGGGAAGCGACGTATTGGGTCCCGCGACGACGACGGGTTGCCGATCGCGCGCATCCTCCACCTGTGCGGCGAAAGAAGCCTGGACGTCCGGCGTCGCATCCTCAGTTACGGTCGGCTGTGCAATCTCCGGCGTATCGTTGCGCATCAACATCCCGAGTAAGACGGCGACATTGATGGCAAGCAGCAGCGCCAGCGCCCAGAGCCAGCGTGGTGCGCCCGGTTCGTCGGAACTCGACGGGATGTTTGCAAATTCAGCCGGCCCCTGCCCCTTGCGCTCGGTTTCCGATTTCTTCAGTGCGTCGAGAATAAAAGACATCGATCAGTTCCGGGCCAGTCTTGAGGTTGTCAGTCGCGGTGTGTCTTCGGGCGCCAGCAGGGAATTGATGATGATCTGGGTCTGCCTGCCCGCCAGGCCGTCGACGTCAAGGCGATGATCGCGCTGGAAATCACGCACGCGCTCTTCGAGTGCCGCATCGAATATGTCGGAGTCGAGCGGCTCGGTACGATAGCGATCGTCGATAGCTGCAAGGCTTTGCCGCAGCCAGACAACGTTTCGATCCAGCGAGCCCGGCCCGAGCGCTACCGGTCGCCCGTGCGGCGGTTTCCACAGCAGCGTGTATTGCCCGAACCACAAATTGGTGACCCGCATGAAAGGGTGGGTGACGCTGACGCCACCAATTGACAACTCCGCGTGATCACCGTGTAACGCGGTCAGAACGACGCGGTGGGTATCGCCGCGACTGTCTGTGAGTGTCAGTATTGCGGGTCGGTCGAGCTGACGCAGGCTGCTCCAGGAGCCTCGCTGAGTCAGGCATGCGTATCCTGCGTTTTGCGCCAGCGCGCATCCACTATTGGCGGTTCCGGAGAACTCGAGTCCCCACAGGTCGAATAGCACGGCGAATGCGGAAGCGGAACCCGTGAGCTCGCCGGCCAGCAACAACTGCTCATCGAGCGTCGGCTCAGGCTCAGGCTCGGTCTCCGCCACTATCGCGATCGGTGCTTCCTCCGCAGCCGGCTCGGTTACGCTGGCTGCTTCGGCCTCGGCCACAGCTTGTACCGGGTTGGCGTTTTGCGCCTGGCGCTCATCGAGCAATGACCAGAGACTCGCGCCGATGATGACGGTCGCGACGGCGGCGATCGCGGGCGCCGCCCAGCGCAGCCAGGGCACGGTGTAAGGGATACCTTTGATCTCCGCAGCTGCACGCCTCACCAGTCGGCGATTGACGCGCCTGACTTCACGACTGTAGGCGCCGAGCAAGGCACGATCACAAATAACGTTGATCAACCGCGGTACGCCGTCCGTCAGGCGAAACACTTCGCGCTTTGCGCCGCTGTCAAACAATTCGCCGAGAGCGCCTGCTACGCGCAGACGGTGCTCGATGTATTGAGCCGTCTCTTCACGCGTTAGTGGTTCCAGGTGATAGCGTCCAGTGATGCGTTGCGCGAGCTGACGCAAATCGTCCCTCGACAGCAGGTCTCTGAGCTCGGGCTGACCGATCAGGATGATCTGCAGCAGTTTTTGTTTCGTCGTCTCGAGGTTGGTTAGCAGGCGAACCTGCTCGAGCACGTCGCGTGACAGGTTCTGCGCCTCGTCGACAACGAGGATGACCCGACGGCCCTCGCCATATGCCCAGAGCAATTGTCGGTTGAGTGCATCGACAAGCGCCTTGATGCTGCCTTTGTACTCGGGCTGCAGTATGCCGAGTTCTTCACAAATCGTTTCGAGGAATTCGAGCGTTG
>DAOWGY010000336.1 GCA_030641695.1 Gammaproteobacteria bacterium | reverse complement strand
GGCCATGATCATGGGCGTCGAATTGCTACGTTTCGACATGTCCGAGTACATGGAGCGCCACACGGTGTCGCGACTGATGGGGGCACCACCCGGCTACGTCGGATTCGATCAGGGTGGCTTGTTGACGGAGGCCGTTACCCGGAACCCGCATGCAGTCGTGTTGCTGGACGAGATCGAAAAGGCGCATCCGGAAGTTTTCAATCTGCTGCTGCAGGTCATGGATCATGGCACGCTGACCGATAACAATGGCCGCAAGGCGGACTTTCGTAACGTCGTGCTGGTAATGACAACCAACGCCGGCGCCCAGGAAATGAGTCGCGCCTCGATCGGTTTCACACAGCAGGATCACAGCAGCGACGGACTGTCGGTCATCAAGAAGAGTTTCTCGCCGGAGTTTCGCAACCGACTGGACGCAATTATTTCATTCGCGTCCCTGGACATCGTTTCGATCAAACGAGTTGTCGACAAGCTCATCGTCGAGCTGGAAGCGAAACTCGGCTCGAACGATGTAACGATCGAGCTGGACGATGCCGCAAGGGACTGGATTGCGGCACGCGGCTACGATGAAAAAATGGGTGCGCGACCGATGGCTCGCATCATCCAGGAACACATCAAGCGGCCGCTTGCGGATGAGCTACTGTTCGGCAGTCTCGCCGACGGCGGTCACGTCCGTGTATCTGTGGGGGCCGATGACGAGCTTGAGCTCAATCCCGAGCCCGCAATCAAAGAACTCGAACACCTGACGGAAAAAGACTGACCAGCGCAATCGCGCGCTAGCGGCCGCGATAGACGATGCGGCCCTTGCTAAGGTCATAGGGTGTGAGCTCGACCGTGACGCTGTCACCGGTAAGGATACGAATGTAATTCTTGCGCATCTTCCCGGAAATATGCGCTGTCACGACATGACTGTTCTCGAGCTCAACACGGAATGTGGTGTTGGGCAGCGTCTCAACGACGACGCCTTCCATCTGAATGGCTTCTTCTTTGGCCAAGGTAACGGTATCTCTCTGTGAAAAGGCTCGCGAATTGTGCAGAAATGGCCGCCTTATTGCAACGCGATGCGGGCTTAAATCGAGGTTAAATCACGGGCGGGCACGGCTTGCGCCGGCCAGCTGTCGAACCGTGCTATCGACTTGCAGGCGGTTTCCAGCAGGTGGGCAAATGCGCGCCGCGGCATCAGCGTGGCGCCGAGCGTCGTCAGGTGCTGTGAGATGACCTGGCAATCGATCAGCGCGAAGCCGCTTTTTTTCAGGTAGCTGGACAGTGCCAGCAGCGCGTATTTCGATGCATTGCTTTGCCGGCTGAACATCGATTCACCGAAGAATACCTTGCCTATCGCAAGGCCGTAGAGGCCGCCTACCAGTGCGTTCTCCTGCCAGACCTCGACTGAATGCGCCCAGCCTTGCTCGTGCAGACGCTCGAATGCGGCAATCATTTCCGCCGTAATCCACGTGCCCTGTTGCGCGATGCGTGGTTCTGCGCAACTGTGAACGACCTCGCTGAAACAGGTGTTGAAGTTGATGGTCGCATCGGAGCGACTCAATTCACGGCCCAGTCGCCGCGAGACATGAAAATCACCCGGAACCAGGACGCAACGCGGATCCGGCGACCACCAGAGTATCGGTTGCCCCTGATCGAACCACGGGAAAATGCCGAGTCTGTACGCCGCCAGTAACCGCGAGCTGCTGAGGTCCCCGCCAGCCGCGAGCAAGCCATCCGGCTCCCGCATCGCCTGCTCGATATTCGGAAAAGACTCGGGCGGGTCGTCGGTCGATATCCAGACAATACGATTGTTGCCGCTCATGTCGGCTCCCTGTCGTCCCGGTATGGGCTATGGGAATCAATAGCGTCAACATATCGGTCGACATGGTGGCCCTCTTCTTCGAGGTAATCGCCGATCGCCGAGAGAAACTCGGGATGTGCGAGCCAGTGAGCTGACCACGTGTATACCGGCGCAAAGCCCCGGCTAATCTTGTGCTCTCCTTGTGTGCCCGGCTCGAACCGCTGCAGGCCCTTGTCGATGCAGTATTCGATGCCTTGGTAGTAACAGGTCTCGAAATGCAGCGCATTGTGGTAGCCGGTGCTCCCCCAGTAGCGGCCGTACAGCGTAGACGCACTCTCATAAAACACGGCAGCCGCGATCGGCTGGCCGTCTTGTTCAGCGAGGATGACCAGGATGTTGTCGGGCAATGCCGCAGCAATACGAAGGAAGAAGTCGAGGTCGTAGTAGGGGAGTGAGCCGCGACGCATGAAAGTGATGCTGATCATGCGGAATACTGTCTCCCAGGTATCCGTATCGAGATCCGCACCCCGCAAGCGGCGAAACTGAATGCCGGCCTCGCTGACCCGCCGTCGGTCCCGCCGCGCCTTCTTGCGTTTGACTGCGGTGAATGTTTGCAGAAATGCGTCGAAATCGGCGTAGTCGCGGTTTTCCCAATGAAACTGGCAGTCCTTGCGGACTCGGAGGCCCGCATCGCGAAACAGTGGCAGTTCGTCTTCGAGGGGAAACAGGATGTGCAATGACGAACACCCTGTTTTTTCGGCAAGGGCGATCGCTCCGTCAATGAGTACGCGGGCGACATCGGCGCCGGCATTCTCGGCCAGCAGCAATCGGCGGCTCGGGGCCGGCGTGAACGGCACGGCCGAGACCAGCTTGGGGTAGTACGGCAGACCGGCACGCTCGTAAGCACGTGCCCAGGCCCAGTCAAATACGAACTCTCCCCAGGAATGGTCCTTTTCATACAAGGGCATCGCGCCGAGCAGCGTGCCGTCTTTCTCGACCGTCAGGTGGCGCGGTATCCAGCCGGCGTCGGCCGAAACAGATCCTGTTTGCTCTGCCGCCAGCAGGAACTCGTGTCGCAGAAAAGGGTATTCGTCGCCCGCAACGGCATTCCACTCAGCAGCGGCGATATCGGCGATTGCGTCGTGGACGGTTAGCCGCATTCGCCCCTCATGACATCAGGCGGCGGCGTCGCCGCTGTCGAGGTTGTCACCGGAATCCAGCGCGTCGAGGTATTTTTCTGCATCGAGAGCTGCCATGCAGCCGGCGCCGGCCGATGTTATCGCCTGGCGGTAGACGTGATCTGCGACATCACCTGCAGCGAATACTCCGGGTACGCTTGTAGCAGTGGCGTCGCCATCGATGCCGGATTTGATCGTTATGTAGCCGTTGCGCATCTGTAACTGATCCTTGAACAGACCCGTGTTCGGGCTGTGCCCGATCGCGATGAAGACGCCTGCGAGGTCAATGTCGGAAGTTTGCGATTCATCGCTGGTACTCCGCACGCGTATCCCGGTGACTCCGGAGTCGTCGCCGAGGACCTCATCCAGCACGTGGTCCCACTGCAGAGCGACAATTCCTTGTGCGGCTCTTTCGAACAGCCTGTCCTGCAGGATCTTCTCAGCGCGAAGCTCATCGCGGCGGTGTACGAGCGTGACTTTCGATGCAATATTGCTGAGGTACAGTGCCTCTTCGACGGCCGTGCTGCCGCCACCGATCACGGCCACGTCTTTGCCACGGAAGAAAAATCCATCGCAGGTCGCACAAGCCGATACACCGCGGCCCTTGAACGCCTCCTCGGACGCCAAGCCGAGGTATTGGGCAGTTGCACCCGTGGCAATAATCAGTGCGTCGCTGGTGTAGCTGCCACGGTCGCCGTCGAGGCGAAACGGTCGGGCCGAGACATCAGCCGTGTGGATGTGATCGTTGATGATCTCCGTGTCATAGCGTTGTGCGTGCTTGAGCATCCGGTCCATCAAATCGGGCCCTTGCAGTCCCTCGACATCGCCGGGCCAATTGTCGACGTCGGTCGTAGTCATCAACTGGCCGCCCTGTTCGATGCCGGTGATCATCACGGGATTGAGGTTCGCACGCGCCGCGTAAACGGCAGCTGCATATCCGGCGGGGCCCGAGCCCAGTATCAGAACCCGGCAATGCTTCAAGTCACTCATGTATAATTTGCCCTTGGCGAAAATCGTGAATCTGCGAACGAAGACAGTCGAGTTGCGGTTGCAGTCGGGGTTTTCAAGGCTGTCAGCGTGCGTCAAATGATCCTTGGGCTAGTGTAGGGAAAACAGACTCGTTAAGCATCCATATGCCAGCGGAGGGGTAGGCGTGGGCACCACGACCACGGACATGGCCATCGTTTGGCGCGTCTGACGCAGCTCTTGATTCTGTTATAGTACTTTAAATTCAGCTAATTAGCGCTTATTCATAATACTTTACTTTAAATATGGCTAGAGCCCGAAAATCGAGTCAACCCGTCGCCAGACTGTCCGCCCAGGTGCATCGTGCGTTGCGTGAAGGTGCTTTGTATGTGTTCGGTGTGCTTGCCTTCATTCTCTGGTTCGCGCTGTTTACTTACGACCCATCCGATCCGGGATTCAGTCAGGCGACCAGCTCCGCCGAGGTGCAGAACGGCATCGGGCGGGTTGGTGCGCTGATTGCCGATTTGTTGTTCAATTTCTTCGGGCGTCCGGCCTATCTGTTCACAGTGATGGTGTTCTATCTCGGCTGGATGCTGTATCGCGAACAGAAAACGCAGCAGGCACTCACGCGCATGGACTACGCGTTGCGCCTGGGCGGATTTCTGGCAACGCTGGTCACGAGTTGTGCGCTGTCGACCTTGCATTTTTCATCGCTCGGCTTCAACGAAACTGCGGGCGGCATCGTCGGCCAGGTTGTGGGCCACCAGCTCGAGTCAGTAATGAAACTCCTCGGCGCGAGCACATTGCTGTTCGTACTCTGGATTGCATCGATATCACTGTTCCTCGGTATTTCCTGGTTCAACGTGATGGATCGCGTCGGCCACTGGTGCCTCGTCGGCTACGAGAAAGCGCGTGTGAAAATTGCCGAATTGCGAGACCGGGCGGCGGGTCGCCGCCTGCAGGCTGCACGGCAGGGTGTCATGGAGGTCGAGAGGAAGCGTACGGCGGGCAGGTTACCGCCAAAGATCGAACCGGTGTTGCGGTCGCTCGAGCCCAGCGCGAGGGCCGAGCGCGAACGCCAGGTGCCGTTATTCGATCCCCCAGCGGCTGGCGAGCTGCCGCCGCTGTCGCTGCTCGACGACCCGCCGGCGCAGAAGCCGGGCTACTCGCAAGAGTCGCTCAAATCGATGTCGCGGCTCGTCGAACTCAAGCTGCGGGATTTCGGGATCGAGGTCGAGGTCAAGTCCGTTTCGCCGGGACCGGTGATTACGCGTTTCGAACTCGATCCTGCGCCAGGCGTAAAGGTCAGCCAGATCGTCAATCTTGCGAAAGACCTGGCGCGCTCGCTGTCGGTCGTCAGTGTGCGCGTCGTGGAGGTAATTCCGGGCAAGTCGTTCGTTGGCCTCGAGATACCGAACGAAAACTGGCAACTCGTGACGCTCGGTGAAATCCTCAAGTCCCGCGCTTACGACGAATTGCACTCTCCGCTGACGCTGGCGCTGGGCAAGGACATCGGCGGCAATTCCGTGGTTGCGGACCTGGCGCGCATGCCGCATTTACTGATCGCGGGCACCACGGGGTCCGGCAAGTCCGTGGCGATCAATGCAATGGTGCTCAGCATTCTCTACAAGACTCAGCCCGAGCAGGTTCGCCTGATCATGATCGATCCGAAGATGCTCGAGTTATCGGTGTACGAGGGCATTCCGCACCTGTTGACACCAGTCGTCACGGACATGAAAGAAGCGGCGAACGCGCTGCGCTGGTGTGTTGCCGAGATGGACCGCCGCTATCGCCTCATGGCGCCGCTCGGCGTCCGTAATATCGGCGGCTACAACCGCAAGGTCAATGAGGCAATTGCCGCCGGCGACCCGATCAAGGATCCGACGTTCACGCCGCCGCCGTTCGAGGACGAGGAAAAACCGTTCGAGCATCCAACGCTTGCGCCGTTGCCCTTTATCGTCGTTATCATCGACGAACTCGCCGACATGATGATGATCGTCGGCAAAAAGGTCGAAGAGTTGATCGCGCGACTTGCGCAGAAGGCGCGCGCATCCGGAATCCACATGTTGCTGGCGACACAGAGGCCGTCAGTGGACGTTATTACCGGGCTGATCAAGGCCAATGTGCCTTCGAGAATCGCGTTCCAGGTGTCCGCGAGGGTCGATTCACGGACGATCCTCGATCAGCAAGGTGCCGAAAACCTGCTCGGGCACGGCGACATGCTGTACCTGCCGCCAGGTACCTCGATGCCCACTCGTGTGCATGGCGCGTTCGTCGCCGATCACGAAGTGCATGCGGTCGTGAGACACCTGAAAAAGATGGGCATGCCACGTTATCTCGATGAAATTCTCGACGGGCCCACGGGTCCAACTCCAAGCCTGGTTGGCATTGACAAATTGCCGGGTGATATTTCGGACGCCGAGCAGGATCCGTTGTATGACCAGGCTGTGCAGGTCGTCATGGATACTCGCAAAGCATCGATCTCCGGTGTACAGCGGCGACTGAAAATCGGTTACAACCGCGCAGCGCGTATGGTGGAGTCGATGGAAGCCGCGGGCATGGTCGGGCCACTGCAACCCAATGGCACTCGCGAGATTCTGGTGCAGGCGCCGACCGAGGATTGACGGGATTTGAAACGAGAAACCATATTGTGTGCCGCTGCGCTGCTCGCCATGCAGGTATTTGCCGCAGATACCTCGGTTGATGAGGGACAGCAACTCGTCGACGCGTTCGTGACTGACGTGATCACGTTGTCCGGCCGATTCGAACAGTCCCTGATCGATGCGGAAGGCCAGGTTCTGGAAGTGACAAAGGGCACGCTCGAAATTCAGCGACCAGGCCAGTTTCGCTGGGCCTACACGGAACCTTACGAGCAGTGGCTCATCGCGGACGGTCTG